>JAPLIO010000062.1 GCA_026389055.1 Candidatus Melainabacteria bacterium
ATACGATAACTTAAAATATGCCATGAATTGAGGGTTTGCTTAATCCATTCAGGCACGGTACCAAGGTCTTCGCCAATAACCATACACTGGTGAACGTGGCTTTCGATGGCTAAAATCGCCAGTAACGCTTCGGTTTGATAAGAAACATAAGCCCCCAGTTTGCCCGTTTCACCCGAAGGTATCCAAAACGCTTGGAATAGGGCAAGGGCGTGGTCAATTCGCACAGCACCCGCATGCTTCATAATAGATTGAACCAACTGAATAAAGGGTTGAAACTGTTGTTCCACCAATACGGCGGGATGAATGGGGGGAAGCCCCCAATTTTGCCCCAGCTGGTTAAACGCATCAGGAGGGCAACCGACGCTGGCGGTGGTAACATAAGCAGATTGATTCGCCCAAACAGCGGCACTACCTAGGCTTTCACCCACGGCTAAATCTAAATACAAGCCAACAGGGAACGCTTTTTCTTGGCAATACTGGTGTAGGGCTTGCAATTGCGTATACGCTACCCATTGCCGATATTGATAAAATTGAATTTCAGTGGCTAATGTTTCGCTTAACTGGTCAACTTCGTGGCTATTGGGGTTTTTGAAGGCGTCTTCCCACACACACCATCCCCAAGCTTCGGGGGTTTGTGTGGCAAAATGCTGGGCTAAAGCTTGGTATTGTGCCAACCGATATAACGGTTCGCCTTCGGTTTGGCAATAGGCTAGAAAAGCGGTTGCTCTCGGTGTTTCTTTCGCTAGTTGATGGGTTTGGAAGACTTGAAAACAGTGTTTTAAGCCCTCGTTTTTGAGGGTGCCTACGCCCACATAATCTACCAAAGATTCCGATTGTAAGCGATTAATTTCTTGCTGAACGGCTTCGGTTTGAAACCATGCTTGCACGGTAGCATCGGTAAAATCAGGAATTTTTGGTAGGCTAATATATAAAGCGTTCAAAAACTGACGGCTCGAAGGGGAATAAGGGCTGAATTTCCCTAAATTATGCGGAAATAATTCGTGAATGGGGTTAATACCAATGGCACCCACTTGGTTTTCCGCCGCCCAGTGGAGCGTTTCTTCTAGGGCTTCAAAATCGCCAATGCCCCATGTTTTTTCGGTTTGCAGGCTATACAATTGCGTGGCAATGCCACAGGTGGTTGCCCCTTGGGGTTGTAGATTTGGGGGTAAATAGCAGGTGGAAGGGCTGGCTAGCACCAACACACTACCCAAAGAAACTTGGTCTTCCGTCTGAATTGCTAACTGATGATACCCCCACGGCACATGGAGCGTTTCGGGCAAGGTTACTTCCCAGTGAGTGGTGGCGTCCGTTACAGGCAACTGCCACTGCCCTGATTCTTGTTTGCCAGATTGGAGGAGGAGTTGCCAGTTGAGCGTTACGGTATTCGTGTTGGTTACAATTTGGCTGGTTCGGTTAATGCGTAACGGTTGTGCATTGGCTGATTTTATCACCCAGTAGGCAGGTAGGGCTTTTTCTGCTTGTAGTTGTTGTTGGCTGGCTAGTAGCTGCTGCCACGCTTCGGGGGTTTGTGGGGGTGTTTTTAATTGCAGAATAAGGCTTATCATATGGGCTAGGGCTTGTGGGGGTGTTTGGCATTGGCTCCCGAAGGCATCGGTAAAGCCTGCTTGAACCCCTAGCAGGTTGGCTAGCAGATTCAGTGTTTTGGTTGGCAAGTGGGTTTCGGTTTCTAGGGTTAGGGTTTGTGTCGTGGTCATGGTAGTTAGGCATTCTATCTGTTTTTGGAGCGTGGATGGTAACGAACTGATGAAGTAACAGAAAACCTAAATGTGGTAACCTGTTTTTCGATAATGGTCTACTTGCAACTTCATGCTTTCTAACGTCAATGCCAAGCCTTCTTCTAAGGAAACGGTCGATTCCCACCCTAAAAGCGTTTTCGCCTTCGTCGCATCCGCTTGCAATAAAAATACTTCACTAGCTTCAGGCCGAATTCTTTCCTGCGAAAGCTCCAATACAGGAAATAGCGGACGACCTTCTAATTCTAACAATATCTTCAATACGTCTCGCATAGAAACGGCTCTGCCACTACCAATGTTCAGCACTTGCCCATTAGTTTTTTTTGAAGCCCCAATGGCTAAAAAGCCTGCCACCGTATCGGTTACAAAGTTCAAATCTCGCACCGTATCCAACGTACCCACTTGAATGTTTGGTTGGGTTAGCAGTTGGCTAATAACAGTAGGAATAAACGCTCTGGCAGATTGCCGAGGTCCATAAGTGTTGAAAGGGCGAATAATGGCTACAGGCGAACCAAAACTGCGGAAGTAGCTTTCAACCAAGGCATCTGCCCCAATTTTTGAAGCCGAATAGGGCGATTGCCCCTGCAGTGGATGTGCTTCGGTAATGGGCGTAAATTTCGCCGTTCCGTAAGTTTCAGAGGTAGACGTATGAACTATTTTAGGCGTTTCTAACAAGCGTCCCATTTCCAACACATTTAAGGTGCCTTGAATATTCACATTCACATAATGTTGCGGTGCCACATAAGAATAAGGAATCCCAATCAACGCTGCTAAATGGAACACCACATCCGACCCTTTTAACAGAGTTCGCACGCAAGAAGCATCGGTAATATCACCTGAAACCACCTGCACATGGGCGAGTGTTTCAGTGGGCAAATGCTCTAAATGCCCCCAAAGGCTACCACTATTATACCGAACCAACGCTTTAACCGTTGCCCCAAGCCGTACCAGTGCTTCAACTAGGTGGCTACCAATAAACCCGCCTGCACCTGTAACTACAACCGTTTTACCTTTGTAAAAACCATCCCATTCATGGGGGAAGGGTCTCAATAAATCCGCAGGGGTGGGGGGCATAACCATCATCATCATTGGGCGATATAATCCTAAGAAAGTCTAACAAAACAGGGCTACAGAGCTATTTTACCTTATAATAGGTGTAACGGCGTGCTTTTTTCGTTGAAAACCGCCCTAATGGAGGGATATGCTCATGCGAAACTGGCTTAGCCAACGCAATAAAGAAATTAATCACATTTTAGCTAATGATCCTGCCATGCACTCTGGGTGGGAAGTGGTACTTTGTTCGGCGGGCTTTCAGGCATTAGTCGGGCATCGATTGGCTCATTATTTTTGGCAACAACGGCTTCCTTTAGTGGCTAGACTAACTGCTCATTGGGTTCGCTTTTTAACAGGCGTTGAAATTCATCCTGCCGCCATTATTGGCGACTATTGCATGATAGACCACGGTATGGGTGTTGTAATTGGTGAAACCGCCGTACTGGGCGATTATGTTACGCTGTTTCATGGTGTTACTTTGGGCGGAACGGGCACTGAAAAGGGCATCAAACGCCACCCTACCGTGGGGAATCATGTTGTTATTGGCACAGGAGCAACGGTACTAGGCAACATTGTGTTGGGCGAAGGGTGTAAAATTGGGGCAGGTGCCGTGGTGCTAAAATCTGTTGCTCCGCATACCACTGCTGTAGGAGTTCCTGCATCTATACTAGGTACTACCACCATATTTACCGATTCTTAAAATAGTTGCTTTAGCTGCTTTTGCTTTTATTTATCACCCTAGAAAAGATACGTTACAATGAAATTACTCCGATTGCTTCAACAAAAGCCGCTTCAGCCTTCTACCTTTTCTGAAGACTTAAAACCTTATATTCTTCATGCCGATGATGGTGGACACTTGGGCGTAGGCTATGTGCTAACCCATGCTTCGCCCCAACAAGGGTTGAATGCTATTTTTACCAATATGGAAAGTCAACTTCGGCAGTGGCATGCAGAAGGTAAAACGGGACAGGTGCTACTTTACGTTCATGGTGGGCTTAGAAAAGAAGCTTTTTCGTTGGATTTTGCCCAAAAACAGTTGGATTATTGCCTAAGCAGAGCAATTTATCCTGTATTTTTAACATGGCATACAGGTACAACGGAAACACTTGGCATCTTGGGCAAAGAATTACTCAAAAAGCAGTTAGCGGTTTCAAGCTTGCTGAAGACCCCTATGGCTGTTCCCCATTGGGGCTGGCAACGTATGAAGCAAAACGCCCAAGCCCTTAGCCGTGAAAAAACGGGGGCATTATATCAATTTTTAACCAAATTAAATACGCTAAAAACTATGTTTTCACAGGAAGTACCCTTGCATTTTGTGGGGCATAGTGCGGGTAGTATTGTCATTGGGCATGCCTTGCCTTATTGGTGTGGTACGTTAAATAATTCGTTAGAACAAGTTTCATTGCTAGGGGCAGCCATTACTTGTGAAGCCTTTGAAGAGCTTTACGGCCCTGCGTTATGCAACCAAAATTTGAAACAACTGCAGCTAGTTAATTTATCTGCCGCTTCTGAACTGAAGGAAATGGCGTGGCATGGCTTACCTCATCCTTCCTTGTTGTATGGGGTTTCTTATTTGTTTGACCCCGAAACACCACCAGGGCTAATGCACTTCATCCAACCTACCAAGCTAGCCAAAAATGCGAGTGCATTGTTGGGCATGCATCATCATATTGCAACCTCTTACGGGGAACAGTTGGAGCAGTTGCAGGAAAAATGGCAGCTAACCCCGAATCAACTAGAAATTTTGTGGGTAGATAGGCAAGATGAGCTATTCCAGCAGGCAGAACCTGTTACGGCGTTAGAAAGTAACCATGCCGTGTTGGATAGGCAGTTGTTTGGCTATGTGGTTGAAAAAAGCAGACAACCTTCAGCACACGTAGACGATTAAATAACGTATTCTCTCATCGATTGTCGCTCCTTGCTTTAGCTGGTTGGTTTGTCGGGGGACTGCTGTTTGGCAGCCCCCCGACACCCCCCACAAACTCAGGGGCAAGCCCCTACCCAACCCCCAAAAAGCCACCCCCCTATACCACTACGGGTATGGACGGGGGGATGTTCTTTTTTCCCTTTTTGTGGACGGAACGCATCGACAGCTGCAGAGCAAATGCGATGGTCGTTCCTACTGGTTGCGTACGACGTTTAATCATTTAATTCGTAACAGGCTGTTACTGAACCGTCATATCCACGTCAAACTGCCCACGAACAGACCCTCTACTAGGCTGATATCCAGCCAATAGACCCATCTTACCAGCTTCTAACACAACGGGTGGTTGCGTGCTAGCAGAATGGTTATAGCGGCTACTTGAAATTGAAACAACGTTATTCAAATGCTTCAACAACCAAGCACTATTAGGCTGGGTTGCATCAAACTGCATGCTAACAAACGGTTCAAACCCTAATGGCACAACTGCTTTGGGTTGAATTAGCTGGTTCAGCGTTTTTAACGCTCCTTTACCCCGCAATTGGGTAACAGGAGCCACCACAAAGGCATGGTCTACTTCAAGCAACCCCATCGGTGGTAGTTTAGAAACAATCAAATTTTTAGACTGTTGCGGTAGATGAATTTCCCAATAGGTACCCGTTCCTTCAGCTAAGGGCTTGGCTTCTAAAATTGGGTTTTGCTGTAGTTTCCCATCAAATAAAATTTTCGATAACCAAGACTTCCCAGATAAATGATCCATCCACTTTTTCATGCTGGTTGATTTTGTGGGTGTTTTTTCAAGAATTAGCATGGCTTCTTTTTCAGAAGGCGTGGCTACCCATGTTTGCCCTGCAAAAAGCCCCACAACATCTCGGTTAAAATCCAGTTGCATCAAACTGAGGGCTGGTTTTATCATGCTTAACGGTTGTTTCCACTGCGGAAACGCATCAGCTTCAATGGCAGCAATAATGCTTTCATTCACATGGCTTAAACTAATCGCCACAGGTGTTTTTACCGTCAAGGCTTGGGTATTAGGCGTGGCAAAAATAAAATCCAACCATTGAAAATCAGCACTTTTTCGTTCTTCTGCCGTTACATACAATGGCGTAACAAATTCAACGTGGCATTGTTCCCGCTTGGGTTGCGTAGGGGCTTTACGGGTTGCGGTTAACAACGTCCAACTGTTTTTCAAGCAAGTCGTATCTGCCTTATGCCAAGGTAGCTGAAACCCTTTCATCTTTTTGCCCGCAGTAAACTGCTTCCACCGATTACTTTGGCTAGGCATGCCCATTAAAACCGTAGCATCGGCAATACCTGCACTAGCAGGTACCGTGGCTGAGCCATATAACGTTTCTAACCCATGCACCAATTTTAGTTTGGCTTCAGGGCTTAACCGACCCTTTGCACCAGCCACTTGCTTTAGTTGTTGCGTGGCTTGTTGTAAAGCTTCTTGCGATGAAGCAAACAATAACCGATGCGTATCCGCTTCAGGGTAAGGGGTCATCCAAATTTGATGAGCAGGCTGATGCCATAGGTTAGTGGTATGCCTCAACGAAAACCGATTTTTCGTAGCAGAGGCTGGCTGATTGGCTATAAAGCCCAGCGTTTTAGCTAACGTTTCTGTTGTAGCAGTATTGGCTACCGCTTTGGTGCTTAACACCCAAACCCCTTTTCCTTTAATTACTTCAGGTGCAGGGTTTCGTTCCACCATGCCGCCTTTCTCAGGCTTTTGGGTAACAGTGGCTTGAAGCATTAACCAGTAGGCATAGGGGTCTAAGGCTGAATTAGGTTGCTGAGCATACCCCATCAGTTGTGTTAGCATTGAAA
>JAPLIO010000043.1 GCA_026389055.1 Candidatus Melainabacteria bacterium
AACCCTCTCCCAAAGGGAGAGGGGGTAGAACCAAACCAGAGAGTGCCTACGCTATGGTAACCAGAATTTACACTCCCCTCATGCCCGCCTTCGGAACGGTTCAAACCACTGCCACCGAAGTGGAAACCAACACCAAACTAGCCGATGGCACAACCATCGAAGCCACCGTAGAAACCCAATCCACCAGCGATTCCGCCGATTCTGGCGGGTTAGAAGCAGGCTCATTCGTATTGCTAGAAGAAGACGCTGTCAACTTCCGTAACAAACGCCTAGCCCAAGCCCAGCAATCGTTTACAGGCAATAGCGGTAATCAATCAAATAATGAGTCTAACACCCCCAAAGAATCCGCAACGCCCGCCTTGGTGAAAATTACCCGCCCAGCCGTGCCGTTAAGTCAACAATTTTCAGGTGTGCTAGCAGGCGGAGCCGTCGGTGTTTCAGCCCCTGCCCTACCAGCCTCGGTGGTTGAAACCGATGCCCCGCCTGCCATTCAGCTACAAACGGTGTTACAACAGGAAAATAATCAATCCATCAACGCCCAAGCTGTGTTGACCGATTTCCTGCAAACCACCGAGATGATGAGCCCTCCGCCCGAAGTGAAAGCCGTGGTGATGGATTACCTCCGCATTGCCGAACGAGAACTTCGCCAACCTAGCCCGAATGTGGATTTAGCCAAACAATTGCTTTTAGCCACCGCCCCGCCGTTGGATAACCATGTTTCCAGCACCTTGGGTGAACCTACGCAAGTGGTAAAAGAATGGGCTTCCACGTTGATGGAACAGCAAATAGATTGGGCGTTACCTAGCAGTGTTGCTAGCATTATCCCCACTGTTGGGGGTGGTGTTGTTGGTGGCGGAGCAGCGGTTTCAGTTGCCATGCCGACCGTTTCGCAACAGTTGCAAACCTTGAAAACAGGCATTCAGCAAGCCGTTACCGCTAAAGATTGGGGCTTGGCTTCCCTGCAAGCCCAAGATGCGTTGGGGCTAGTAGAACAACAAGCCCTGAACGCCACAGGCAAAGAAGCCAATCAATTTAATGCCCTACACGCCGTTTTAAGCCGATTCAACGCCCAAGCCTTGGTGGAAACCAATCAGCCCAAAGCGGCGATTAAAACCTTGCAAGCTTCGTTACGCCGATTGGAAGAAGGGGCGGATTTTCCGCACCTGCCTAAGCATAAGCAGGTGGCTTATGAACAATTAAGTGGCGTTTTAGTGCAGCAACGCCAGTGGGATGGGGCGTTTAAAGCCTTGAAGCAATCCACTGCTATTGCTGAAAAGAATGTATTAGTGCCTGCTTCACTGTTGGTGCAACAGAAACAAACGGTGGGTGAATTGGCATTGAAGGCGAATCTTCCGCAAGAGGCGTTGGGCTTTTTTCAGCAGGCTTATGAGGGGTTAACTAAGCCGAGTATTTCGCCTTCACGGTTGTTGCAGGCTTCGCAGTTGCCTTCTTTGGCGAATGTTATTGGTACCACCTATTTGCAACAGCAGGATGCTTCGAAGGCAGAACTGTGGTTGCGGTTGGCGGTAAAATCTGCCAAGGTACAGAAAAGCCCGAGTGCGTATGAAGAAAGCCTCAAGAATTTGGGTAAGGCTTATGTGGAAAGTAATCAAGGTGAAAAAGTAAAACAAGTCCTAACGCTGATGGATTGGTTTCACTCTTCGCAAAATTAAGAGCGGTTATATGCTAAAATAAGGCATTACTACTGTTAGCGTTAGAAAGCCCCGTCTACCTTGCCTGCCGATACCTTCAATTCTTTAGCTACCGCCTATAGCCTACCCACTGATACCATCTGCTTACGGATTTTACTGGCGGCAATTTTGGGTGCCGTGGTTGGCTTGGAACGAGAATTTACGCAAAAATCCGCAGGGTTACGCACCCACATGCTGGTGTGTATTGGGGCAACCATCTTCACCATTATTTCTATGGCAGATTTCACGCAAATGACGTTGCCACAAGTCAACTTGCCTGAAGGCGTGCATATGAACATTAGCCGAGATCCTTCGCGTATTGCTGCCCAAATTGTTACGGGTATTGGCTTTATTGGCGGGGGTGCGGTGCTAAAAGATGGTGGTAGTATTCGGGGTATTACCACGGCTGCTAGCTTGTGGATGATGGCAGCGGTGGGTATGCTAACTGGTGCGGGCATGATAACCGTCGCTGTTTTCTCTACATTGTTGGCTTTTTTAACCCTGTTTATGATGGGCAAATTGGAACGCAAAGTGTTCCATAAAAACCTGAAAGAGCAGGATAGGCTTTCTATCGATATTATTTGTAGCGAAGAAACCCTAGATACCATTGCCCACCATGTGGAAACGGATTTTAAGTCAGATTTATTAACGGTAGATGTGCAGAAGTTGTTTCACCCCACTGAAACGGAACCTTACGCTATGGCGTTGCATTATGTGGTGGATATTGAAGGTAAAACCATTAGCTGGACACGCTGGCGACAACGGATTGAACAACTAGAAGGTATTCGGGCATTAAAATTACGATTCTTCAAAGCAACAGAATCACTACCATTGTAATTAGTGGCTTGTTTGTTCTGCTGGGCTTATGCTATACTAGAGTTCCTTAAGTTTTATTTTTTATTGTCCCTAATCGTTTCTTTATTTTGGAAAGATGGTTAATTTCTTATGTCTACTTCGTCTGCTACGCAATATAGTTATTTTCGTCAAGGGTTTGTGCCTGAAGCTGAAGCCGTTTTGCCTATTCAAAATCAGTCGTTTTTATACGGCACCTCGTTGTTTGAGGGTATTCGGGGCTATTGGGTACCTGAACAGAACGCTATTGTTGTTTTTCGGGCGAAAGAACATTTTGAACGCCTGCTTTCTAACGCCAACATTTTTGGTATGATTGTACCTGAAACCGTCGAAGAATGCCTCCAAATTGTGGTAGGTTTAATCCAGAAAAATGGCTTAAAAACCGATACCTATCTTCGCCCTACTATTTTTAAAGATGGCAGTGGTGTTGGGCCAAGCTTGGAAAAATTCCCGAATAGTTTGTCTATTTTTACCACACCGTTAGGGGCTTATGTGGATATTGAAAACGGGCTGAACGTTTGTGTTTCCAGCTGGAGACGTAACGCCGATAACGCCATTCCTTCACGGGCAAAAGCGGGCGGAGCGTACATGAACACTGCTTTAGTTAAAACCCAAGCCTTACGAGATGGGTATGATGACGCTATCGTGCTAACGCAAGACGGGCATGTTTCCGAAGGCTCAGCGATGAACTTGTTTATGGTTCGGCGGGGGAAATTGGTAACGCCTGCTATTACGGAAGATATTTTGGAAGGCATTACCCGAGATACGTTGATGGAATTAGCCATTAATGAATTGGGGATGCCCGTTGAAGAACGCACCGTTGACCGTAGCGAATTGTATGTGGCGGATGAGCTATTTTTCTGTGGGACGGGTGCCCAAGTTGCCCCTATTACCAAGGTAGATAAACGCCCTGTAGGTACAGGTGAAATTGGTGAATGGTCTAAGCAACTACAGGAACTTTATTTTAAGGTGGTTAAAAACCAAGTGCCTAAATATTCCCACTGGTGCCAAGTCATCCCGTTGAACTAGAATTTATTCATTCAAATAGCTTTGGTTTTTCAAATACTGCCTAACGGTATCAAGCGAAGCTTGCACAATGCGGGTAATGCGTGAACTGGAAAGCCCTGCTTCTGCTGCAATTTCCTTCACCTGCATATTTTTGTAGAATCTGCATTCCACAATGTGCCGTTCCTTGCTGGGGAGTGATTGCACCGCCGCCTTAACGGCTCTGCCTAATTCCGTAATTTCTAAGGCTTCTTCAGGCGTGGCAGATTTATCTGCAATGCAATCATACGAAGTTTCACCATCTTCGCTGGTGCTCATGCTATCAATAGATAAAATGGTTTGATACACGGCCTGACGAACCGTTTCTTCCCCTTGGTTGCTATTGTTATTACTTTCTTCTGCCCCGCTATTTTCTTCGGTGGTAGGGTCAAAATCTGGCTCATCAGCCTTGTGCTTTTGGCTATACCACTTGTGGCGGGTGCGTAATTCGTTGCGAATAGCCCAACGGGTGGCGGTTGCCATGTAGGAAATGTTCAGCTTGGCAATTTCTTCGGCGGTTTTATTTTGCACAAGTGCTTGTACGGCTAAGGCACCAATGCTGAGCAATTCTTCATAATCCACCATGTGTTGGGGAATACGGCGGTATTCTACCCGAGCCACTCGTTCAACAAGGTGAATGAATGGTTTCATATCGATGGATTTACCGTCTTTCCCCGTTATTTTGAGGGAAGCGTGCATGGCTAATTTGGAAGGTTTAGATTGCGTGGTTACCTGTACTTCAATGGGGTTATAGCTAATATTGATGGTAGGTTGCTTGGCGGTTGCATCAGGAGTGGAAGAGGTTGTCATCATTGCAAATAAATCCTTCAGACTGTCATAGCCGTTGGCAGAAATGGTGTGCGTTTTCGGTCTTTACTGAAGGTTTCGGTTGAGTACCTGCAAAAAAACAGCCCCCTCCATTACCTAGAGGGGGAATGCGATTAGTTGCAATGCAGGTATGGGTAAGCTACACTAGTAAAGTAATAATAGTAGACGTGGCTTCGTAGTTCAGATGGATAGAACGTCTCACTCCTAAGGAGAATGTCGGGGGTTCGACTCCCTCCGAGGCCACATTTTTATTACTTAACGGTACTCTCTCTTTTCTTCTTATTGGGCAAATATAATTGTATGACAATGGAAAATTTTAACATCATGGCTTTATTTAAAACAGTTACAACCCCTTTCACAAACCAACCCACGATGCCAGCAGAACCCCTGTCCCCCGTTCTGCCAGAAAAGCCACCCTTCCAAGGCGGAAGACCCACCGCCACGCTCATTCAAAATGGCACAATCGTTACCGTTGAAGGTACGCAAAAAGCTGATTTGCTCGTTATTGGCGAAACCATCGCTGCCTTATCTAAAAAATTTAACATCAAAGGCTTGCCTCCTAATACCAAGGTGTTAGATGCTACGGGTTGTTACGTCTTCCCTGGGGGGATAGACCCCCACACCCATATGGAAATGCCGTTTATGGGCACCCAAAGCAGTGATGATTTTGAAGCAGGCACAAGGGCAGCCCTCATTGGCGGAACAACCACGATTCTAGATTTTGCCATGCAAGATGCGAACCATTCTTTGCTGGAAACGTTGGCTCAATGGGAATCAAAAGCTCAAAAAGCGGTGTGCGATTACGGCTTTCACATGGCGGTTACGCACTTTGACCCTGCTACATCTCCCCTAGAAATGGCAACGTTGGTGAAAGACCGTGGCATTACCAGCTTCAAGGTGTTTATGGCGTATAAGCAAGCCTTAATGGTGGGTGATGACGCCTTGCTGGCGATTTTAGACGAAGCCACGAAACACAGGGCAACCGTGCTTGCCCATTGTGAACATGGCGATATGATAGATTATTTAGTGCAAAAAGCCAAAAGCCAAGGGCGTTTAACGGCTGATTATCACGCTAAAACCCGCCCTACGTTGGTTGAAGCAGAAGCTACTGGTCGGTTTACGGATTTAGCCTATTTAACTAATGCCAACATTTACATTGTGCATTTAAGTTGTAAAGATGCCTTAGATAGGGTTCGGCAGGCGATGGCTAGGGGGCAACAGCTGAATGTAGAAACGTGTATTCAGTATTTATTATTGAGCGATGCGTTGTATGAGCAGGAAACGCCGTTTGATGCAGCCAAATGGGTGTTTAGCCCACCGCTTAGGGCTTATGAAGACCAAGTGGCTTTATGGCAAGGCGTGAAACAGGGGCTGATTAAAACCGTGGCGACAGACCATTGCCCCTTTTGCATGAGCCAAAAAGCCATGGGGCAAGATGATTTTAGTTTAATTCCCAACGGCATGCCGGGGGTGGAAAATCGGTTTGAATTGTTGTATAGCGAAGGCGTTGAAGCGGGTAAAATTACGCTGGAAGAATTTGTGGCATTGACTTCCACCAATGCAGCGAAAATTTTTGGTATGCACCCGAAAAAAGGCACACTAACCGTTGGTGCAGATGCCGATATGGTGGTGTTTAACCCCAACGTGAAACATCAAATTTTTGCGGCAACGCATCATATGAATTGCGATTATTCCGCTTTTGAAGGGTGGCCTGTTACGGGTAAGGTGCAAACCGTGTTGCGTCGTGGCGAATGGGTGGTACATGAAGGGCAGTGCGTTGTAGCCCGTGGTAGCGGTAATTTTTTAGCTAGAACTGTAACCAATGCTTAATCCATGGAATGCCGATACGTTTTACTTCTTTTCTTCTTTGGGCTACTGCCAATGCTTTTGAAAATAGTAGAGAGTATGCCTTGAAGACGTGCGTTATCGCCATCT
Organism: Candidatus Melainabacteria bacterium; assembly: GCA_026389055.1. GTDB lineage: Bacteria > Cyanobacteriota > Vampirovibrionia > Vampirovibrionales > JAJTHC01 > JACEUU01. The sequence continues at coordinate 6,351 of JAPLIO010000043.1, forward strand.
AAAGAATAGACTCCCCCCCCTGTTTCATTGGCCATGGCAGTAAAATAGTCGGCGGTAGTCCTAGCTATCCCTTTATGAAGTATGACGTAATGCTTAATGCTTAACTGTTCACCCGAAGCATTTTGGGTGTTTTTGTTGTTTTTTGCCAATTTTAGTAAATCATCGGTTGTTGAATCAGGATTATTAGGGTCTAAAAAGATCCTTGGTTCTGTAGAAAGAGAAACTTTATAGGGGTGGGTAGTTAGGCCGGATTGTTCATTAGCTGAGTCTAAATTGGTGGTAATAATATGAATAATAACCCCTTGGGTATAGCTACCCCCTTTTAAGGCTTCAATGGCTCTATTAGTAGCGGAAAAGGCGTAGCTATAAGGGGGTAAGTATTTGATATCATCGTAGTGGGTCGTACCACCACCCTTAGACTTTAATCTATTGGGTAGTCTGCCTAAAAACACTGAAAAGATGTTCGAGTCAGTATCGCCCAATGGCACTTGAATACCTGAGGGATCAGTGGGATAAGGATTTTCCATTGTTTGGATGCCTAGTCCCACATCTGTTAAATAAGCGTATGGAGAATTCAGTTCATCTTTCTTTGCATATTCCTCATCGTACCAATCTTTAATGCCTTCAGTGGGTTCTATACTGGTGTTCTCTCCGCAATCAGATTGCTGGGAGCCATCTGGGTTGTAATGCCATCTTTTATTAAAAATATTAGGTCCTACTAATCTCCTTGTTTTACAACCTGATTTGTTGAGGTCGATATCAATCATAACCCCTACCCCATTGCTACTAACGCTAGTTGTACCATTGATGGAATAAAATGTTGTACCGTGTAGGGTGGCTAAGGGTGTAACGGCACTGCTACTAATATCTGCATCCGTTGCGTCAGGCGGATAAGCTTGTAGCAATAAGTCAATTTTTCTTAGTCCCTCTGGGGTTCCACTGATTGTAGGGTTTGTGCTGTCTTCAGATGAAACATCTTTTAACTGCCATTTAAATTTGAAGAGAGGTTTTGTCGTATCATCCTGTACCCCGATAGGCACTTTAAAAAACAAGAGAGGGCTATGATATTCAGCTGGTGTAGTAGTTGTAGCGATAGGTGGATAGAAACTACCCAGGTTAAAAAGTTGTAAAGGGTCTATCATTCCTTCATCAATCTCTTCAAATTGAGTGGTGGGGTTGTCAATATCCGAAATAATGATTTTTCCGTTAATGGCCCGTTGCATTAAACTTCTCATACCTTGTTCAATGCTTTGCTGGCGTTCCAACACCTCATTGATACTAGGTGCCCCACTGTGAGAATTGGCATTGATAGCCGCTACCGTAGGCAAAATAACAATGGTAATAACCATCACCAAAAAACCCACTTCAATTAAGGAAAACCCTCTGGATAGCTTCTTAGGGTTAATCAAAAAATCGTAGCGAAAAAAAGGTGCTGTTTGGTAAATCCACTGTTTCAACACTTGTATGCACATGCTTTTTTGCCCGTTCAATAAAAATTAAGCTACCAAATAGTAAGGGTTTCGGCATATCAACACAAAAACTTTAATTCGTGTTTGCAGGAATAATGCTATAATAGGCATAATACTTATTCAATCATTAGACTTCTTGCATGACTCAATATCTGGGGCATCTTCGTTGTCATTTGTGGTACTCGAATTCTTATGTACTTCTATGTACACGTCAAATTCTCCGTTCCTCATTCCTAGAATCTGCACCCACCTATCGAGTCATGCAAGAGGTCTATTCAATGTCGTGTTCTCAAGTCGATTGTCGTTTCCGTCTTTGGCTGGTTGGTTTGTCAGGGGACTGCTGTTTGGCAGCCCCCCGACACCCCCCACAAATTTAGG
>JAPLIO010000170.1 GCA_026389055.1 Candidatus Melainabacteria bacterium
AAACCCCAATGAAACGAAGCAAGTAGGGCTATTTCAAGTTAATAGTTTGCCTGTTAAACTACGGTACGTTTATAACCCCAACCCTGGTTACCAGTGGTATGGTTATACAGATACCCGATCAGACGCCGTAACCCAAGCCAAAACACCTGTTAGCACCTACTTAAAGCTAACTAACCCTTCAACAGGTGGTGTGGGGCAGCCGCTACCCGCAGGGTTAGTTCGCTTTTACCAAGCCGATTCTAAACAACGGTTGCAATTGGTTGGCGAAGAAAACATTCCCCATACCCCAGTGGGTGAATTTGCCACCGTTGAATTAGGTAAAGCCTTTGATGTGTTAGCCAGAAAAACCCAAACCAAATGGCATAGTACCCCCAACTATCAAGAAGCCAACTATGAAGTGATACTAACCAACAGAAAAACCCTAGCTGCCAGCGTAGAAGTATACGAAAACCCTCAGGGCGATTGGGAATTAACCAAAGAATCCGCCAAGCCTGAAAATAGCAAAGTAGCTCCGCTTAAGTTTGTTATTGCCGTTCCCGCTAATGGCGAAACCAAACTAACCTATACCATTCGTAATTGGGTTAAACGCTAAACAATGAGGATTATTGCTTGTTTGGCTAGTTCCATTGATGGCAAAATTACCGCCGCCCAGCTTCCCCCAACTGATTGGGTGAAGCTAGGCACTTCGGCAGATTTAAACCGTCTGTTTACCGTACGCAACCAAGCCGATGCTATTTTATGCGGGCTAACCACCTTTAACGCATGGGCAGGGGTACGCTGGAGCTTAAACCAACAAGCTCAACCCGAAGCGGAACGAATCGCTAAAACGCATATTGTACTAACCCATTCTTGGCAGTTTACCCCTGAAGCCCTTGAAGTAGTAGAACATTGGCAACCCCACTGGCAACCGTTTATCATTATGGCTAGTACACCACCGCATCAAGCCATAGAAGCCTTGTTACAGGCCCATAGTAACGTTATTTGGTTTAACCCTACCAACAGTCAGTCTGAACAAAACCCACTGGCTGCACTCATTTATTGGCTAGAAGCTAACCACGGCATTCAAACGCTATTGGTTGAAGGAGGCGGGCAAGTGATTGAACAGTTTCTGAAAGCACAACGCCTTCAAGCGTTGTATTTAACCATTACACCGTGGCTCATTGGCGGAAGCACAACGCCCAGCCTCATTGGTGGTGAAGGGTTCGCCAAAGGCACTTTCCCTAAGATAAAATGGGAAAGTATCGAACCTGAAGGCGATGAACTATTTATACACGCCAGTATCATTTACCCAACAAACTAAAAACCCCCTTCAGAAAATAAGCGAAACATCCGATAGGATATCTATATATATACTAGCTAAATAAATCTATTGTCAATTATCATAAGGATGCCAATCAATGAAAAAAATCGCCCCTATCAAAGGATTCACCCTTGTTGAAGTACTAATATCACTCAGTATTATTGGTGTTTTGGGTGCTCTAGTAGTACCTAGCTTACTAAACAACATAGATGAACAAAAACTAAAAGCGGGGGCAAAAGGAGGTTATTCAACCCTATTACAAGCCTTAGATTTACTTAGTAACGATTGGGAAGGTGAATCTGCTGCTGATCGTTTAGGGGTAGGCCCTAGGGCGAACACCAATACGGCTGGTGTTTTTGCTAATCTCAACTATCGAATTAAATCTGTAGCGAACGCCACAACCGCTGCAGGAGGGCTACACCCCGTTGCTTATACCAATATTTTAGTACTGCCAAACAATGTGATGTATAGAAACATTACCTTCGGAAGCCCTAGTACCTTGGATATTGATATTAACGGCATTACGGGCCCCAATACCATTGGCACGGATATTTTTACCGTTCAATTTAATTATAGCCCTAATGCGGTGGCCGGTTTATCTGCGTTTGATGCCAGAATATCGCCCACATTATCCGCTGCTCAAATTGCTAGATGGCACGTATTGACTGATACCAAAGATGCTAATGGGGCTTAAACCCGAGTGCTAAAAATTGACCAATTGACGATAAAGTCTTTTGTTGCTACAATTATAGTGTAGTGGTAAAAGACTTTATCTGTATCTAAATACTCCCTCTTGATGTAGCATTACCATGCGTTGTTCAACCCTTCGGAAAAAGGGCTTGTTGTTGTGTTGATTTTTTGTTAAATCTCTCGCCATACCGTCATTCGACAAATACGTTAGGAGTACCCTTCTCGTCATGAAAGCCAGCTTCTCTACCGCCTCAAATTTTCCACAAAAACAACTGTCTCCCCAACAAACGGAAGCCTTAAAAGCTTTTTGCAAGGCGGTAGATTCCACCAATCCTCAATACCAAAACGACGCTTGGCAATGGCTAAAGAAATGGGTACAAAAACGACTTTATCCTTGGCTTGCCCAATACACCCCCATTGCAGATGAGTTAGCCCAAGAAGGGCTAATTACCCTATGGTTAGCCCTTAAAAAAAATCCAATGGCACCAGATAATACCGCCACCCAGCTAGCCTACTATTGGCAAATGGTTTCTGCCCTTGAGCAAAAAGCGAGAACACTCAGCCAAAAAGAAATTCGGTATTGGAACAAACAAGCTAATTTGAATACGGAAGACCCCGCTGCACCCGCTTGGGAAGAGCAAGTTTATTTCCATAGCCAACAATTACAAACCAATCAAGCACTCAAAGCACTAGATGCCGAAGTGGGCGATGTTGCCCAGTGCATTACCCACTTGTTTAATCAACTCAAAAAACGGGCCCAACTAGGACAAAAAGCCCTTTGGTTCCTGAAAAAACGCTTCGGCTTAGAGGAAGAAGCTACTTTGGTACCTACCACAACCAACGATGAAGACCCGTCTCATCAAAAAGCGATTGCTCAAGTATTAGGTATTAGTCAGCAGGCTGTTTCTAACTACGAGAAACGCTTATTAAAGCAATGCAAACAATGGCTACTGCCCTATTACCCATTTTAAAAAACCCCATGAGTAGCGGATTTCCATAAAAATGGATTGTAAAAAGACGCAAAAACGGTTAAACTAGAATCAATATAACCGAGCATTTATGTTTAACCCTGTGAAAAGAAAGTCCTACATCAATGAACACCACTGTTTTAGTTTTTTTAAAATCCTTAGCCACACCCATTGTGCTTTTTACGGAAAATCCGCAACAAACCTACGATGAACTAAAAGAAATTTTAAAGCATGTTCATGCTAATAGCCCGAAGTTGATTGAAAAACAAACCATTGGGCCCTTAAAATATGTTACTTTTTGGGATACGGAGCTGGCTGGTTTTGCATTGCAGGTAGATCCTAATCAGCCTGTAACAGCCCCACCGAGTGTTCTTAAAAAGTCAACTCTTCACACGCACCATAAACCCTAATACCAATTTCAAATAGACCTATCGTCAGCGTCTACGTTGTTACTAGCAAGTAAAAAATCCTCAACGTACTTCTATATGTACGCCTGCGGTTTTTTACTTGCTAGTGCTTAACGCTATTCCAATTTGAAAATGGTATAAGTAGTGGTCTGTTACTAATCAATGCTACTGAAGTAGGTGCTGTTACCGAAACAACTTCAGTAAGTCGTTAATCATTACAAACGCCATTAGCCCCAACATAATGAAGAAGCCACTCATCGCTAGCTTTTCCTTCATCTCTTTATTAAACGGCTTCTTAAACAGCATTTCATACCCCACATAAACCAAATAACTGCCATCCAACGGGGGTATGGGCAACAAATTCATCACTGCCAAAATCATCGAAATAATCGCCGTTAAAATCAAGCCCTTTTCAATGCCACTTTGTTCAATCAACTGTCCACCCGTCTTCACAATACCCACAGGGCCTTCCAACAACGCAGGGTCTACCTGCCCCGTTACCAACAGCCAAAGCCCCATAAAATTCTGAAAAATCACATTCCCCATAAACACAAACGTCATGGGCAATGCCGAAAAGAAATTAATCTCTCGGTCTTTAATATCCGTCGTTCCTAAGGCCAAGCCCAGCTTGCCAGAAGCCGTAACAGGCACGGTAATTTCCTTCGTCGTGGTTGATTCAAACGGACGCACCGTTAACACAACCGATTCATTCGCCTTCGGCTTGAGTATGCCCTGCATGGTGGGTAACGTTTGCCCCAAGTGCTGGGTAATTGGGGTGCCATCAATGGCTACAATCGTATCGCCCAACTGCAGGGGGGTTAGTGCCGCAGGACTATTGGTTACCGTTAAAACTTGCTGACACTGAGTATTATCAGGCGTTTGGCAAGCCTGCAAATACCAGTGCTGAGGGATCGTTCCCCATTGAAGCCCATCGAGTTGAATCGCTCCGAAAATAGGGGGCAAAATCGATTGCCACCGTTGATTCGCCTCGTTTCGCATGGAAAGATAAGGGTGCGTTTTCGCATTCACTGTTTGTTCAGCCACTGCCATTTGAGGGCTAAAACCATTCACATAAACTTCGGTTTTATTCGCTCCCCAAATTTGCAGAACCAACGCCATCAGTAAAATAGCCATAATGGCATTGACGGTAATGCCCGCCAAGGCAATCGCCACTTGGTTGCCGTGCGGTTGATTTTCAAAGCGTTGAATCGAATCTTTCGGGACGGTGGAATCCTCATTATCATCAGGAAATGCTACATATCCACCCAAAGGTAGGGCGTGCAAGCACCATTCAATATCTAACCATTTTTTCTTAAACAAGGTTGGCCCAAAAGGCAAGCCTAAGCCAAACCGTTCCACCTTCACGCCACAACGCCGAGCCACTAGCAGGTGTCCAAATTCATGGCAAATCACCAATAGGCTAATCAACAACAACATAATAAGGTAAGACATGAAGCAACAAGACCTTTTCTTTGGGCAATCAGCAAAAACAACAGTAGACCTCTTGCATGACTCAATATCTGGGGCACCTTCGTTGTTACTGCGTTACTCGAATCCTCATGTATTTCTTTATACACTGCGGTTCTGCGTTACTCGTGCCTAGAATCTGCACCCACCTCTCGAGTCATGCAAGAGGTCTAGTATTTCTATTCTAAACCAAAAAAACAGGGAATCGCTGATTTCTTTAGAAAGAAACAAGCAATTGCCCTGTTTTTAAAGATTGTTTGGCTACTTTCAAGAAAGTAAGCCAAGCTAAAATTACCGTTTAGAGAATTGTGGACGCTTACGAGCTTTGTGCAAGCCGTATTTCTTCCGCTCTTTTACTCTGGAATCGCGAGTTAAAAAGCCTTCTAACCGCATCAACCGAGCAAAATCAGGGTTGATTTCAGCCAACGCACGAGCAACACCTAAGCGAATAGCGTAAGCTTGCCCAGTTTTTCCGCCGCCTTCAACTTTAGAAAGCAACTTATATTGGTCTTGAACGCCAGCAGCAACAAGGGCTTGTTTAACAACCACATGCAATAATGCACGGTTACCCAAGTATTCTTCTGGTGTTTGACCATTAATTAACACTTCACCTGAACCAGGCAATAAACGAACCCGAGCAATCGCACATTTACGACGACCCGTTCCCCGTGTACCCACCTGAGGGTAAGCTAATGTTTTAGTGCCAGCTTCTGCCATCATCATGAATAAGAAGTCTCCCTATCTAATTTATTGGCTAATTATTTTGCTTTGCTAAAGAAGGAATCAAAAGCAACGGGTTGTTGGGCTTCATGTGGGTGTGAAGTGCCAGTGTAAACATGCAATTTGCGAATTTGACGACGACCTAAACGGTTGTGAGGAATCATGCCCCAAACCGCAATTTCAATCACCTTACGAGCATCTTTTTGCATCATTTGGTTAAACGTAAACGTTTTTAATCCGCCAATGAAACCAGTGTGATGACGGTATAATTTACCTTCACCTTTTTTGCCAGTTACTTCAATTTTATCGGCGTTAATCACAATCACATTATCACCAGAATCCACATGAGTGGTATAGGTTACTTTATGTTTGCCACGCAATAAAATTGCAATATCAGTAGCCAAACGCCCTAAGGTTTTGCCTTCAGCGTCTACAATATGCCAGTCTTTTTGAAGTTCTTCAGACTTGGCAGAAAATGTTTTCATCATGTGAAAACTCCTTCATTAAGGTTCTATTCAACAATTGAGTAAGAGAATCCGCCCAAAACAAGGGGCGACTGATTTCGTGAACATCGGCGTTGCGGTAGGCGATACTCATTAAAGTTAAGCCTTTAGCAGGTGCCGATTGAGGAGAACAAGCTCTATTACCAGCCTGCAACCAGTGCGACAAAGAATCAGGAGGATGTTGGGTTGGGTTCAATCCAATTTGCCAAAGGGCTGCAGCCAAATTACGAACCATTTTATAAACAAAACGATTGGCAATGACATCAAACAACACCGTAGAAGGCGTTGGTTGAGAAATGGTAGCAACCGTTACAGCACACTGAGCCGACGTTTTATACACACTAGGCGATTGAAACGTTTGAAAGCAATGAGACCCAACCAAGCTACCAACAGCTTCCTGCATAGCCGCCACATCTAAAGACCGATGTTCACGAACCGCATTAAAGGGCGTAAAAACCGACCTGTATTTCGATAGAAACCACTGATAGCGATACCACCGTTGCTTAGCACTATGCTGGCAATTAAAGTTTTCAGACTGAATGGGTTCCACGGCTCGAATCGCAATGGATTCAGGCAGTTTCGCATTCAATGCCAAGCACAAATCAGGCACTCTCTGTAAGATAGCTGCTACATTACAACGCACCTGCATGACTTGACCTAACGCATGAACACCCGCATCCGTTCGTGATGCAAAATGAGAGGAATAAACCACGTCTGCCAAGCCTAAGGCATCAAACGCCTGCATCAACGTCTGTTGCACAGTAGGCATAACAGCACCAGCTCCCTGAGATTGGCTCCCAGAAAAAGCAGATCCATTATATTCTACAAGCAATGCAAGAGCGTGATTATCCGATGATAAGGGCATGGTAGTTCGTCGTTTATTTCCTAACAATTTGAATCAATTAAAATAGCCTGTTAAACCAGTTGTACAATGGCCATCGGGGCATTATCGCCACGACGGTTAGGGGCTTTAACCACACGAACATAACCGCCTTCACGCGATTGATACCGAGGGCCAATTTCCTTAAATACCTTACGCAACACGGTTTCTTGCAATGGCTTACCATTACGCGAAGGGAATGTTTCCCCCGTGTGAACACGGTACAATTTTTTGCTAGCCAAACGAACCGCATGCAAATCGCCACGCTTAGCCCAAGTAACTACTTTACTAGCTTCTGGAATAAGGGCTTTGGCACGGGTTAATGTGGTCACGATTTCGCCATGCAAAAATAGCTGCGTGGTTAACGCACGCAACAACGCTTTACGCTGATCTGCAGGTCTGCTCAATTTTTTTAATTTGTTACGATGTCTCATGGTGAGAACGCTCTCCAAAATAGGGTTCAAGGTTGAGGTAGCATTGGTGAAAATACTACCTCAAGCAAGTAACAATCAGGATGTGAAACCACACCGCTGAACGAAAAGTTAGTCTTCGCCGACCAATACAGCATCTTCAGGGTTAGGCTTCAAATTCAAAGAAAAAGCCTGCAACCGTTCAATCACTTCATCAGACGATTTTTTACCGAAGTTTTTAATGTTCAGTAAATCCGCTTCAGATTTCATTAACAGTTCCCCAATAGAATGAATATTGGCACGTTTCAAGCAATTAAACGCTCTGACTGAAAGCTCTAAATCCTCAATAGTGATATTGGGAACGGGAGATTCTTCAATCGGCTTTTCATGCACGGGTTGAGCCACTAACGTTGGAATACCTGAAAGGGCAGCAATCGGCATAAAATGTTCAATCAACAAATTAGCAGATTGAGACAGTGCTGAAGATACATCAACACTACCATTCGACCAAATCTCTAGCACCAAGCTATCATAATCTGTTCTTTGACCCACACGGGTGTTATCCACAGAATACGAAACCCGACGAATAGGCATAAACGCTGCATCAAGCGGTAACGTATCTACACTTCTACCCACCGCATGGTGGTTAGCAGGTACATAACCCTTACCAGATTCAGCCGTTAATTCCATCGTAATGCTAGCGTTTTCGCCTAACGTGCAAATAGGCCAACTTGGGTTGACTACTTTTAAACCAGCAGGCACTTCTAAGTCGCCTGCGGTAACCACGCCAGCTTGATTGGCTTGCAACCTTAAAACGTGTGGCGTAGAAGTTTCAGACTTCAACACAACACCTTTTAAATTCAAACAAATATCCAATACGTCTTCAGCAACACCATCAATAGAAGTAAATTCATGAGAAATGCCTTCTATACGAACGGTTGTAATGGCCGTACCAGGAATGCTAGACAATAATACTCTGCGAAAAGCGTTGCCTAACGTTGTACCGAAACCACGTTCTAATGGTTCTACGACAAATTTGCCGTAAATAGACCCATCATGGTCGGTTGTTGTAGTAATACATTTAATGGCTAGTTGATGTTCCATCGTTTAAGCCACGAGCCTCCTAAACGGTGAATAATGATACGAAATTGAAAAAGTAGGCATTGCCGCTTCCGAAGAAGGCAACAAAACCAGTATTCCCGCCTTAACGAGAATAGTATTCAATGATGAGCTGTTCACGAGTAGACGCATCCATTTCTTCACGTTGGGGAAATCTATCCAACCGAACGGATAACGTTTCTTTGCTTACAGTCAACCAAGAACTATCGATAGCATTACCCACGTTCACTTCAAGCAATTGGCTTAAAAATGGACGGCTTTGCTCACGAACAGTTACAATATCACCTTCCCGCAATAATATGGACGCCACTGTTACACGCTGACCATTGACAACCACATGCCCATGAGCACACAATTGACGAGCCTGACGACGCGTAGCAGCAAAGCCTGCACGGAATAACAAATTATCTAACCGACGTTCCAACGTTTGTAGCAAGATAGTACCAGTGTTTCCCTTTTTGCGGGAAGCCAACTCATAATACCGACGCAACTGTTGTTCACGCAAGCCATAACGCAATTTCAAGCGTTGTTTTTCTTTTAACTGTTGACCATATTCAGAAACTTTTTTTCTAGCAGCACCATGCTGACCAGAAGGATTAGGGCGACGCTTTAATAACGCATCAATTTTAGGCGTTTCAGCCAAGTTGACCCCTAAGTTTCTCGAAATTTTTCCAACAGGACCCGTATAACGTCCCACGATAGTAAACTCCTTATTTTGTAACCTTCTTCTTAAACACGACGACGTTTTGGCGGACGACACCCATTATGAGGGATTGGCGTAACATCTTTAATCAAAGTGATTTCTAAGCCTGTTACCTGCAAAGCACGAATAGCCGTTTCACGACCACCACCGGGCCCGCTAACATAAACTTTCGCCGTTTTCATGCCATGTTCCATGGATTTTTTGGCCACTGTTTCAGCTGCACTTTGGGCTGCGAAGGGCGTACCCTTACGAACACCTTTAAAGCCTGCTGCACCAGCACTAGACCAAGCAACCACGTTACCTTGGGCATCCGTTGAAGTTACAAGAGTATTGTTAAATGTTGATTGAATGAAGACCATTCCTGTGCCAACATTCTTTTTCTCTTTGCGTTTGGTTTTAACCGCTTTTGCCATCATTGGACTTATTCCACCTTACTTACTTTTTCTTACCTTTGATGGGAGACGCTTTTCTGCCACGACGGGTACGGCCATTTGTCTTGGTACGTTGACCACGACAAGGCAAACCACGACGATGACGCATACCACGGTAACAGCCAATTTCCATTAATCGCTTAATGTTCAAGGCTTCCGTACGACGCAAGTCTCCTTCAATTTGGTAATGGGACTCAATGTCTTCACGCAATTTAGCGACTTCTTCTTCAAGTAAGTCCTTCACGCGTTTATCGGGGTCAATACCCGTGCGTGCCAAAATCACTTTTGACAAGCTGAGACCAATGCCGTAAATGTAAGGCAGGGCAAACAACAACTTTTTATCTTTCGGCAGATCAATACCGACAATACGAGCCATTTTATGGAGTGTCTCCTGCATATCCTTTTCGTTTACTGAAAATTAAGGCGTTTCAAGCACAAGCCTGAAGACCATCAAGCACTCTAACGAAGACGAGTGAATGACAAACAGCCTTATTACTTATGATTATAAATAATAAGGCTCATTATAAGGTACGAAAAACACGAGGGGAATGCAAGGCTTTTTTTAATGCCGTTTTTTCTTGGCACAACTTTTTATTCATCCTGCTTAATATAGGTACAAGACCACCCTTTCCCAAACACCTTAATGATAGACCTTTTTACCCATCCATGAACGCCACTTTACTGACCGAAACCTACAACGCCCATAAGGTATTACAGCTAAGAAACCGCCTAATGCTTTCCGAATTAGAACGTCGGTTATTTGAGCAGAGTTTGTTTTATGTGAAGAAAACGCTGGTTGAGGAGTTTGGCTTGAGGTTTGCTACCTGTTTTGAACAACAGCACCCGAAAGCCTTTTATAAATTGGTAAAAACGACGCAAACCAAACTAACGTGGCGTCCACCCCCGTTTGAATTGCACATTGTTTCAAGTTAAATGATTGATACCAATTCAAAGATTAAAAGTCGTCGTCATTTCGAGCTTGTCGAGAAATCCCCCTAGACGGTAAGGAGATTCCTCGGCTACGCTCGGAATGACAAGGCACGCTATTTAACTTTGAATTGTTAGAACAACAGAAAAGCAACCTTGTGAATAGGCAATTAGTTTAGTGCTACTTTTTTGGTAAAATAATAAACATTAAACTGTCCATAAAATTTCGACCCTTATTTTAGAAAGTGCCCACGCCCGATGCAAACCGTTCAAACCTTACCTAAACACGAAGTGAAAGATTTAACCTTAGCCACCCAAGGCTTCAATCAAATCAACTGGGCATTACAAGATATGCCCGTATTAGCGAGCATTCGCAACCGCTTTAAAGTAGAACAACCCTTCAAAGGGCTACGCATTTCCGCTTGCGGACACCTAACCAAAGAACTAGCCGCCCTAGCCATTACCATGCAAGCCGGCGGAGCAGATGCCGTTGTCATCGCTTCCAACCCGCTTTCAACGCAAGATGATGTAGCCGCTTCACTGGTTGCCCACTACGGTATTTCAACCTTCGGGTTCGCTGGTGAAACGGTTGATACCTTTAAACATCACGTTGAAATTGCCCTCAACCATAACCCCAACGTGATTATGGATGATGGCGGAGATTTAGTAGCCGCTGTGCTTCAACAAAAACCTGAACTAGGCAAAACCTTAATGGGTAGTACCGAAGAAACCACCGCAGGCATTACCCGCCTCAAATCGTTAGATAAACAAGGCTTATTACCTTGGCCCGCTATTGGCGTGAATGAATCTAAAACCAAGCATTTGTTTGATAACCGCTACGGTACAGGGCAAAGCACGCTAGACGGTATTTTCCGTGCGTGCAACATTCTATTAAGCGGTAAAACCGTCGTCGTTGTTGGCTATGGCTGGTGTGGAAGGGGTGTTGCCCTTCGTGCTAGAGGCATGGGTGCTAACGTGATTGTGTGTGAAGTAGACCACATGAAAGCCCTAGAAGCCGTCATGGAAGGCTACAGAGTAATGACGATTGCTGAAGCTGCTCCGCTGGGGGATGTATTTATTACTATCACCAGCAACAAACACGCCATTGATGCCCAACACTTTCCGTTGATGAAAGACCAAGCTATTTTGTGCAACGCTGGGCATTTTAACTGGGAATACAACCATGATGCGTTGGTGGAACAATCTGTTGCCGTTACAGAGCCACGTCGGTTTGTGCAGGCGTGCAAACAGGCGGATGGTAGAATGCTTTATAGCTTGTGCGAAGGACGTTTGGTCAACCTCATTGCGGCGGAAGGGCATCCTTCCAGCGTGATGGATATGAGTTTTTCAAATCAAGCCTTGGGTGTGGAATATTTGGTTCAGAATTATGGCAAATTACCCAACAATATGTTGACGTTGCCGTATGAATTGGATTATAAAATTGCTCAGCTAAAATTGGAAGGCTTGGGCATTGGGATTGATGCTATGACCCCCGCCATGGAAGCCTACATGGCTAGCTGGAGCGAAGGGACTCAGTAAATAAGTATTGATTAAACGATAAGGAATCAAACCAAATGACCACACAAACCACCCCGACTATTACCGAAGAAATGGTGAAGAAAATCGCCGTTTTAAGCAGTTTAGAACTAACCGAAACCGAAGTAACCCACGCCCAACAAAACCTAACCAAAATCTTAGGCTTTATGGACCAACTCAACCAACTACCCCTTGAACCTTACATGGCAAACACCCCCGAAGGGCAAGTAGCCAGCCCCGTTGTACCCACCGTACAAGCCACAGGCACCCAAGCCTTCAGAGCTGACGTGCCAAACCAGCCACTCACTCGTGAAGCCTTGCTAAGCAACGCCCCTGAACAAGAAGACGGTGCTTTTGTCGTTCCCAACATCCTCTAAAAAAACAGACGGAGCCACGCACATCATGCCAACAACCACCGAACCCACCCCTCGTCGGATTTTGTTAGGGGTTAATATAGACCACGTTGCCACCATTCGTAATGCCAGAGGTGTCCACTACCCAGACCCTCTACTAGCTGCTGATATTGCCGAAGCCTTCGGGGCAGATGGCATTACCGCCCATCTTCGGGAAGACCGCAGGCACATTCGCGATAGCGATATTCGGGAATTGCGTCGGCGGGTAAAAACACGGCTCAATTTGGAAATGGCAAACACCCCTGAAATGGTGCAAACCGCCTTGATGGTTCGCCCAGATATGGTAACGCTGGTGCCTGAACGCAGGCAAGAAGTAACCACCGAAGGCGGGCTGAATGTCATTGCAAACCGCCAAGCCTTAGCCGAAACTATCAAACGCCTAGCGGATGTTGGTGTGCCTGTTAGCCTATTTGTTGACCCTGACACGGCTCAAATTGAAGCTTCTGCGGAGATTGGTTCACCTTACATTGAGTTGCACACGGGGCAGTACTGCGAAGTGTTTGAAGAAACGGGTAGCCCCGAAGCTGAATTAGCGGTATTATTTGCTGCTGCCGCACAAGCCAAGCTGCTAGGCATGGGCTTAAATGCTGGGCATGGCTTGCATTTTGGCAATGTTAGACCGATTTTGGCTTTACCCAATTTAATTGAACTCAATATTGGGCATAGTCTCATAGCCGAAGCCATTTTTATGGGCTTAGGCCCGGCTGTTGCGAAAATGAAAGCGATTTTAGCAGGGCAGTAAGGCAGATTTACTGTTTAACACTGCTCTAAAGCAGCCATAGCCGCTTCGTAGTTAGGTTCGTTGGTAACTTCAGGCACTACTTCAACGTATTTTACTTGTTGATTGGCGTCAATAATAATGACGGCTCTGGTTAACAAGCGAAGGTTTGGCAACAACAAACCGTAGTTGTTTGCGAAGTTGGCTTCACGGTGGTCGCTTAAGGTTTGCATAGCGATATCTTCAGCACCACAGAAGCGTTTTTGTGCGAATGGTAAATCCATGGAAACGGTTACCATTTCAACAGGCATATTTTGCAATTTGCTGTAGAAGGTTTTGCTTTGAATGGCACAAACAGGCGTATCTAATGAAGGTACGACGTTTAATAAGAGGGTTTTACCTTTGAAGTTGGCAAGGGTAACGGCTTCTAAGCTACCGTTTAGCAATTCAAACTGAGGGGCAGCTTGGTTGGCTTGCACGGTGGTGCCTTGTAATTCAATCGGGTTGCCTTTGAAGGTTACAGTAGTAGTCATGGTATAGATGCTCCAGTAAATTGGGGGGAAGGGGAAACAAAAGCTAGAAACTTTATTCCCCCATTATACCATGGCTAACCGAGGCGGTTTAGGTTTCTCTAATGATTTTTTTACTTTTGCCCTCCCCTAATTGTACCCATTTTGAAAAGGGTATAAAGTTACAATGATAGTTGCCGATAATGATAATAAATAGACAAAACAAGGAGTCTAAAAAGCCGATAGTTGCCAGAAAGGTATGTTTATGATAACTTTAAAACAAGCCACAAGCCACAAGCCACAAGCCACAAGCCACAAGCCACAAGCCACAAGCCTTTAAGCTAGGCTTTACCTTATCGGAATTGTTGGTTAGTTTGGCTGTTTTAGGTTTAATTGCAGGTTTAACCGTACCTAACATTGTCGTTTCTATCGATAGAAGTAAAAATATCAGCACACTTAGAGAAGCGTTTCAAACCGTTTCAGCTATTACCCAAGCAGGGGTGTTAAACGGAGATTTTGCTAGTATTACCGATTGGGATATTGTTAGCAGTACAGACCCTAAAGGGATTGTCGCCTATCTTTCATCAAAAATCAATTACTCCAAACAATGTTTCGCACCCGATATGACTTCTGATCAATGTAAAGGTGGTACTGCAGGTTACTCACTTGGAGGCCCACATCATAACCATAATGCTCGATGGATTCTACCCAATGGCGTTAAAATTATGGCTCATTACCCTGGTTATTTCAACGCCAATTGGATGACTTGGAGTATCTTTGGAAAAGGCTATAATTACAACTTTATAGGAATAGGTAATAATCCTGATGCTATTTGGATTACTTGTAATCTTCTCGATGCACCCCAAACTGTTTTCGGCGTTCCCCTAAAATCAGGCATGTGTGGTATGTATGGTGCTGCGTACGTATCTGGTGTCAATTGGGGTGCTGCTCAATTTGACAAAGCACTGGGTTATGGTAGTTAAATCAGCCTTAAGCATTCTAAGATTTTCCCGCAACCAACACCGCCACATAGAAGCCATCGTGCAGGGGAGTAATAGGCAAAAGCGTTTCGCTTTCCAGCTGAAAACCCTCGCCCTCAGGGCTGGCTAAAAATGCCTCCACCACCGCACGGTTTTCTGCTGGGTGAATACTGCAAGTGCTATAAACCAACCTGCCATTGGGTTTCAGCAACTGACTACCTCGCTTCAAAATAGCCAATTGCAACGGGGGATAGTCCGCAATTTGTTCAGGCGTAATAGAAAGCAACCGCTCCGGGTGGCGTTTCACCGTCCCCAACCCAGAACACGGGGCATCCACCACAATCACATCCGCTTTGTTGGGCGTTTCAAAATCCACTGCCGAAGCGACGATAATCTGAAGAAACGTCTCATCCCCCGCCCCCCACGGAATGCCTAGACGATTGGCATTTTCTTTCAACCGCTCCAACCGCCTAGCGGAAATATCCACCGCCGTAAGCGAACCCTGTAACTGGAGCTGTTCCGCCAAAAATACCGTTTTAGACCCCGGTGCTGCACATAAATCTATCACCGTTTGATGCGGTTTTACTTGGGCTTGATGAGCAATAAACGCCGACCCAAAATCTTGCACATAAACGCTTCCCGTAGCAAAATCTGGTAATTTTGTTGGGCTACCAATTTTCGATTCTATCAACAAGCAAGCGGGCAACATTTCCACCCAAGGCTGACTGTAAGCAATGTTGTTTTCAGTTAGTTTTGCTTGATAATCCGCCACCGTGGATTTTAGTTGATTCACCCGAACCACCAATGGGGCAGGCAACTTGCAGGCTTCAAACATCGGTATTAAATCCGCTTCTGCAAAAACTTTGGCAAAATCAATCGCCAACCACGGCGGGATGCTCTGCGTTTTGGCAAGGCGTTCTATCGGCGAAAGGTGGGGTTTTAAGGGGAGTGGTGGCAAGCCATTTTCGCTGGCGGTTTCTTCCTGCAACCGAACATAACTACGCAACACTCCGTTTAGCAATTGCAATTGCCCTGCGGGAATCCGTAATTTTTTGCCTAATTCGACGGCTTCATTCACCACGGCATAATCCTTTGCAGATAAATATCGTAGCTGATAAACGGCGATTCGTAGCACCGTTCGCACGGTGGCGGGGGTGTCTTTCAGACGCTTTTGCGTGAAGTGTTCAACCCAACTTCCCAATTCTAACCAATAGCGAAGCGTACCGTACACCAAGTGGGTCAGCAAGCCTTTTGGGCTGGGTGAAAGCTGAGGATTTGCATCTAATGCTTGGCTCAAGGCTTCATCTGCTTTTGCCCATGGTTTTTCAGCCGATGGTTTCCGTTCATAGCCATTGAGTAGCTCAAATGCTAGCAGAAGTGGGGTATTTACTTTGGTTGAAGGCTTCATTATTATTTTTATTTCTAATCATAAGTAGTGGGGAAAGACTGGTAATATCAATTGACAATCGTACCACCAATAGGAACGACCATCGCGTTTGCCCTGCAGTCGCCGATGCGTTCCGTCCACCGAAGGAGCGAAAAAAGCATCCCTCCGTCAATGCCCTTCTGGTGGCATAGGAGGGTGTTTTTTCGGGGGTTTTTAGGGGCTTGCCCCTGAATTTGTGGGGGGTGTCGGGGGGCTGCCAAACAGCAGTCCCCTGACAAACCAACCAGCTAAAGACCGAAGCAACCAACCCTTACTCTTCACGTTGACTTTGATTCTGCATGGCTAGTAACCGAAGAATCATCCCGACTAATTCCAACAACGCATAAGTAGCAGCGGCTATGTAGGTAAACGCAGCGGTTGTTAGCACTTTTTTGGCTTTGGGTAATTCTTCTCTGGAAAGATAGGCGTTGGCTTCTACCTGCTTTAAGGCTCTGGCACTGGCGTCTAATTCAACGGGTAGCGTTACTAAGTGGAACGCTACCGCAGCCCCGAAGAAAATAATACCCAAAATGCCTAAGTAAAATGGCAAAGGCCCACTCATGTGCATGAACAGTTTCAGCATAATTGCCCCGAAGAAAATCATGGGGCCTAGTTGAGACCCAAGGTTAACAATCGGGAACATTTGCCCCCGAATTACCACGGGTACATACCCTTGGGCGTGCTGAATGGCATGCCCTACTTCATGGGCAGCAATGGCAACTGATGAAATGCTCGTGCCATGGTACACATCAGGCGAAAGCCGAACAACATGTTCAGTAGGGGAATAATGGTCGCTTAGTTCACCGGGGGTTTCTTCCACGGAGACGTTAAAAATTTGATTCCGAGACAGCATATCTTTTGCGACTTGCACGCCAGACATATTACGCTGGTTGCGTTCCAACGAGAATTTTTTATAGGTAGATTTTACCCATAGTTGGGGTAAAAACGTCAGCGGTATCCCAATGAGCGAAATAAGTAGTTGGATAGGATCCATATGGAAGCCCATAGGCATAAAAAACATGATAGCAACGACCTTTTTCAGTGTGAAGTTGCCGAATTTTTATGCAAAAAAGGCAACTAGCGTTTGCGGAGGGACTGGTTTGATACTAACACAACCACACGTGCAGGTGTTAATATCGCATTGGCGATAGCGGGGTAGTTCATCACCGTTTTTAGTACAGCAGGATGAGACAACACCCAAGTAGCAACCGCAGACTTTAATAAAGCGAAAACTGATTTCATTCAAACACCCTCCAAATATGGCACAACACACTGAATTATAAACTTAATTTATCTATCGACCAATGGAGAGAATAACTTGAATTAATTGTTACGAAGCAGGGGCTTCAGAATCAGGAAGAATCCGTTCAAACCGAAGCGAATAAGGGGTTTCAGCCAATGGCTTGGCAATGGCATTTCTCGCCCAATCCGCTGCGTTCATTAAGGGTTTCCCCGCTGGTTGAAGCTGATGAATGCACAACTGGGTTTGGTTTCCCACCTGTACAATCAACCCTTCTTTTATTATAGCCAAAAGTGTGCCGTTTGGCGTTTCGTTAACAAAATCTTCCGATTCCCATGGAGAGCTTTTTCCAATTTTGAACCGTTCGCCAGCTAAAAACGTAACCGCACTGGGGGCTGGGGTTAATGCCCGAATATGCGTGGTAAGCGTTTCAGATGGCAACGCCCAATCCAAAAACGAAGCTTCTTTTTTGAATTTCGGGGCTAAGCTAATACCCGTTTCAGGTTGAGGCGTTGGCGTTAAAGTTCCTTCCGCCACTTGCGTGAGGGTTTTCACCAATAAATCGCCCGCAATGAGCGACAGTTTTTCCGCTAACGAACCAGTGTTGTCATCAGGGGAAATATCGAGCGTTTCGGTTAGCAACATCGCCCCAGTATCGACACCTTCATCGCTAAACATCGTGGTTAAGCCCGTTTGAGGTTCGTTATTGAAAACCGCCCATTGAATGGGGTTTGCCCCTCGGTAAGCGGGCAATAGCGAAGCGTGAACGTTGACCACGCCCAATTTCGGTACATCCAGCACTCGTTTGGGGAGGATTTGTCCGAAGGCGATGGTTACGATAAAGTCAGGGGATTGGGCTTCCAGCCACGCCATTGTTGCTTCATCGGTGCGAAGGCGGGTGGGTTGGTGGATGGGGATGTTGTGGGCTTCTGCTAGTGCTTTGACTGGCGGAGGCGTTAGCTTTTTGCCCCTACCCGAAGGTTTATCGGGTTGCGTAACCACGCCGATGACGCTGAATTGTTCAGGGTGGTTGAGCAAGGTTTGCAGGCACGGCACGGCGAACGCAGGCGTTCCCATAAAAATCAGTTTTAACATTTGAAAAATCCTAGTATGAAAGAATAATTGAATAGAAGAGGGGGGCTTGGTTGAACTGGTTAAACATTTACAGTAGACTATATTAGTATATAGAGATTATGAAAAAAATTCTATCCTTCAAACTTTAGAAAGATTATCGTTACAAATGAGTGGCACGTTATCTTCAGGCACCGTAATACCAAGATGGCACTATCGATTTGATAATTTTAACCGAGCTTATATGTTATTGAGACAAGCCATAGAAATAAAACAGGCAAAAGGCTTAACATCCTTAGAACAAGAAGGATGTATTCAACGCTTTGAATATACCATGGAGCTTGCTTGGAATACGTTAAAAGATTATTTAGAATTTCAAAATATAGTATTGGATAAAATTACACCCAGATCGGTTATTTTAAAGGCTTTTGAAACCAAAATTATTACTGAAGGCGATTTATGGCAACAAGCCTTAGATGCCAGAAATAAGATGTCTCATACTTACAATGCTAGCCAATTTGAACTGGTAATTGATGCCATTGAACAAAACTACTTAAGACTATTAGGCAACTTGCACGCTCAACTGAAAGCCGAATTAGTAGAAAAAGCTTAAATTATGAACCAGTTAAACCACGGCATAACCCTAGAACAGCTAAAAATTATTCACACTATTTTGAAGCCTTTTAGCAACGAAATTACGCACGTGGGATTGTTTGGGTCTAGGGCAACGGGTGCTTATAAGCCTTATTCGGATATTGATTTAGTATTATATGGTAACGTGGCAGATACCACCCTAAGCCGTTTATGGACGCTATTTGACGAAAGTATACTACCTGTAAAAGTAGACCTGCAAGCTTACAATCTAATTGAATATGCCGCTTTAAAAGCCCATATTGATTCAGTGGTGAAACCTTTATTTTAAAAGCCATAGGCTGAATTAAAAATTATTCCACTAACGCTACGGGGGTTTCCAACTGAGCGAAGGCTTCATCCAGCACGGCATCGACTACCAGACGGTTCGGGTCTATCAACGGAAGGTTTTTCTCTTTTAAAATGGCGTTCGTGGCTTCTACATCCACCACCCTATCGCAAATTAAAATCCCATTCAGATGATCCATCTCATGCTGAATGGCTCTGCACAATAGCGGATGCTCATCAGCGGAAACGGTCATTTCTTGATTGCGGGCTTGCATATCTTGAAATCGAATGGTGATGCTGTTATAGCGTTTCACTTCCAACAACGCCCCCAAAAAACTAGGCGACCCTTCTTGGCTCAAGCACGCCCCACTTTTTCGCACAATTTTCGGGTTAATGAATACCATTTGCCCATAGCGTTGCGTATCCGTAGCACAATCTAGCACGAAAATTTGCTTGTCTACGCCCACTTGAGGGGCGGCTAGCCCACAACAATGAAAAGCGAGAAGCGTATCGAACATATCCTGCACGATTTTTTGAGTTTTCACGCTCATTTTATGT
>JAPLIO010000146.1 GCA_026389055.1 Candidatus Melainabacteria bacterium
AGGTGGCGTGATTGATTTATTGTATGAATTATGGTCTGGCGACTCGTTCATGGGGCATTACAACATGGAACTATTCATTTCTTAAAAGTTCAGGGTGCTAGCGGTCTATTTTCAGGAACAATCTTTTAATGAAAACGCAATACCCTGCCCCATACCAACGCTTAACCCACCCACCCCGATGGATGTAGAGGGTTGGCTTTGATTCAATCGCCACGCCAACGAACACAATACCCGTAACCCAATCGCCCCCATGGGTGAACCTATCGCTAAACTACCTCCCCACGCATTAACGGCAGGGTATTCCCAGCCCAGCCCCAATTGCTGGCAGGCTAAATAATGGCTAACGGC
The DNA here is from genome assembly GCA_026389055.1 of Candidatus Melainabacteria bacterium. Taxonomy (GTDB): domain Bacteria; phylum Cyanobacteriota; class Vampirovibrionia; order Vampirovibrionales; family JAJTHC01; genus JACEUU01. The sequence continues at coordinate 349 of JAPLIO010000146.1, forward strand.
AAAGGGTTCATGCAACTCCCAACAGCCAACGCTAGCAGTAGTTAAAGCAGATTGCTTCATCAGCTTTTCAATAGCAACGGTACCCCCTAAGCCCATTGCTTCAGGAGAAACCCCTACGCTAACCACCCCAGAAACAGCCAAGTTCAAAGGCGATTCTACCCCCATCTGCTTTAATTTATTTGCTATTTTAGGGGAAACCAACAAGGCTACACCCTCCCCATCTGCAAAAGGGGAACAAGTGCCAGCCGTTAGCAGGGCGTTTTTTGCTTCAGGGTGAAGTAAGGGTAATCTCGCTAAGGTTTGTTGGGAAAGGTGGGGTCGAGGGCACTCATCTGCCACCAAAGTAGCTAAAGAAGGTCGTTGAATAGGTACAATCCCCCGTTCCAGCAGATTGTTAGAAGCGGTTATCGCTTTTTGATGAGAAGCGATGGTTACCTCTTCTTGCTGATGCCGAGAAACCCCATAGCGTTGAGCCAACCCTTCCGCCGTTTCCGCCATGGATTGAAAATATCGCCCATCGGCTATTTCGGCTTGAAACCGAGGGTTGGAAAATCGCCACCCAAAAACGGAAGAAACGGCAGGTTCATCTGTTAGAACATAAGGCGAAGGCAATTGCACTAGCGGAGAACGGCTCATGGTTTCCACGCCGCCAATTATCACAATATCCGCCATGTTAGCCTGTATTAACGCCACGCCTTGTTGCAACGCCATGGCAGAAGACCCACAAAGCTGGTTCAGCGTTACTGCCACCGTTTCAATAGGGAAGCCCGCCAATAAGCAGGCTAGCCTGGCAATGTTTCGGCTATCTTCCCCTGCTTGGTTGGCACACCCCACTAACACTTGTTCTACCCTTAGCATAGGCGTGCTATTCAACCAGGGGTTTCTAGCCTGCAATGCCCCCAGCAGTTGGGCTAATAAATCATCGGCACGCACGCCACTTAACCCGCCATGGTACTTGCCAAAGGGGGAGCGAATAACATCTAACAAAACGGGCGTGTGTGAAACCATGAGGATAGCTTGTTACATTTCTTTACAACTGTTCAAAAAGGAGGGGCTTTTAGGTTTTATGCTAATGAGGGTAGTTTAACCTCAACAGATAATAAAAATCAATGATATACACACAATTATTTTTTATTTAGGGTTAATTTTAGGGTAAACAAACAATAGGGGAAATAATAACCATGATGATGATGATGGCAGATAACATTACAGGTGTTCCATTTGGGCAGGTGCCTAACAGTCCGTTAATTAGCTTACCACGGCAACAAACCGCTGGGCTTGGTGGATTTGATGTTTCAAAAACACCGATTGCTAACCCTAACGGTGGCTTTACCATGCCTGTTACTCAATTGAAGAATGCGGAAATACCATCTGCTTTTCGTGGTGCTAGCGGTGGAAACACGATGCTAGCTGCACAAATTCAAACGACGGTTGCCCCTCGGCAAATAATGACGGGTGGTAACACACCTGCTTTTAAATTTGCTAACACCGAAGGGCAAATACACACTGATGCTAAAGGTGGTGTTGGGGCTTATAACCTTGCACTAGCCAAAAACAGCGGTGCTCCTTCAGGAGAAATTGTTACCAAAACAAGTAATACGGCTACCACTTAACTACTAACGGTTTTAATACCAATTGACATATTAAATAGCGTATAGCCTTCTCTATGTAGGGGTGCGATTTATCGCATCCGTTTGGGGATTGTGGAGCGGACGTGATGAATCACGCCCCTACAAAAACACGCTATTTAATATGTCAATTGGTAT
>JAPLIO010000104.1 GCA_026389055.1 Candidatus Melainabacteria bacterium
CCAATATGAAACGGCTTTACAAGTAGCACAAACAAAACAAACCGCCTTACCGACTGCTTTACAAGGCTACGCTTTTTTAACCCTAGGGTTTATTTTCAAACAACAAGAGGTATACCCATTAGCGTTAAACTGGTTTAATAAAGTACCCCAGTGGCAAGCGTTTTCGCCGTTGCTTCGGTTAGAAGGGGTATGGCAAGTGGTAGCCTGTGCCAATAGCTTAAAGCCGTATAATAAACAATCTAGCCCGTCATTCAAGCTGAAAACAACAAAATGGTATCAGCTGACGCAGTATTTTTCTATTGTTGAGCAATGGCAACTAGTAAGATATTGTTTTCAAGCATTGCATGTGGGGTTTTCATTGGCGAAACAATCAACAAAAAAAGCCACACCGCCTTCTCTTACAGGGGCAGATAGTACGGCTAATTTTTCCGTGCCTCAAGCGTGCTTAATAGAAGCCCAACGGTGCTTTGCAAAAGGAAAAACCCACTGGAAGCAAGGGGTTCGTATTTTAAAACGAAGCTTACGCAACAACCCCAACGAACCGCTTACTTGGTATGAGCTAGGGTTGTTTTACATTGAAGCGAACCATAAAACCAGAGCCATTCAAGCGTTTCAACACTGCACCAATTTGCTACCCACTTGCAGCAAAGCCCAGTTAGAATTAGGGCATTTATACCATGATATGGGCGATTATTTGGCTTCAGCACAAGCTTATGTTTGGGCAATTAGCACAACAACCAACGCAACCATTAAACGGCAAGCCGCTTATGCGTTAAGTGTTATTTTAGAACGCCATGCGGAAAAGCCGACGATACAAGCAGCGTTAGCTTCGTTATCGGTGATTCTTTCACTTTTGTTGAAACAAGAACAGGAAGCCCCTTTTTCCACCAGTGGCACGCCCAGTCATTTAGCCAAGTTGTGCCAACAATTGGGGTGGAAATCTCTAGCCTATTGGTTTTGCATCAACAGTTTAGCGGTGAATACAACGCCACAACAGCCCCAATGCGTAGTTAATTTAGCCTATATGGCAGCAGAAAACGGCTTTCTGCAAGAAGCCGTCTATTATTACAAGCAAAGTATTTTAGAAAACGAAACGGATGCCAGTTTGTACAATAGCTTAGGCGAGCTTTATTTTGAAGACCTGTTATTGCTAGACCCTGCTAAAAAAGCGTTTGAACAAGCCATTGTGCTAGACCCCGCTTCCGCAACGGCTCAATTCAATTTGGGGCAAGTTTACGGTGTGCAACAACAGTGGACGATGGCAGCTCAAGCCTTTACCAAAGCTATGGCGTTAAATGAAACGTCTAACGAATTAGATAAAGCCGATTTAGCCTATCGAATTCATCAACTTTACGAAAACCTGTAGAAGCCTCTGCAAAAGCCTCCATAAGGCGTGCTAACTTCGTTATTGTGGTACTCATTTCGGTTATTTACTAGATGTAAACGCCCTCATTGCGTTCCTCATGCCTCGTTATCCCATCCTTCTGAAACCTTTTGCAGAGGCTTCTATCGTGTAGGGCGTGTTATACTATTGTAAAAAGTGCCGTTGCTAGAAAGCTTTACCCCCCATGCCAAGCCCCTTCAATACCCCCGTTAGTGCCGTTGTACAAGGCATATCAGAATCCGTCATTTGTAATATGACTCGGTTAGCCAACCAACTGGGTGCCATTAACCTTGCCGAAGGGCTACCTGATTTTGCCCCTGCTCCGTTTGTACTAGAAGCAGCCCAAGAAGCCGTGGCAGGCAAGGGCGTTTGGCATCAAGCTGAAAACACTTGGGGCTACGAACCCCTTCGGCAAGCGATTGCCAGTTACAATCAGCAACAATACGGTATTTCGTACAACCCTGAAACGGAAATAACCGTTACCACAGGGGCTACCGAAGGCATCTACGCTAGTTTAGCAGCGATTATCAATCCAGCTGACGAAGTGGTTCTGCTAGAACCCTTCTACGAAAGTTATTTCCCAGTTGTGCATTTACTAGGGGCGAAACCTGTTTTTGTGCCATTATTACCGCCTACTTTTGCGTTGGATGTTGAAAAAATTGTGGCTAGCTTTACCCCGAAAACGAAGGCAATTATTATCAATTCACCCTGTAACCCAACAGGCACGGTGTTTAATTCGGTCAGTTTGAAAGCGTTGGGCTTGCAGTGTGCCGAACGAGGCATTTATTTAATTAGCGACGAAGTTTACGAAAATTTATTGTACGACGGGCAAAAGCACACACCTACCGCCACGCTAGACCCTGCCATTGCCCCATGGACGTTGACCCTTCAAAGTGTTTCAAAAACGTTCAGTGCCACAGGGTGGCGAGTGGGTTGGGTGTTGGCGAACCCCAAGGTTACTGAGGCTATTCGTAAAATTCATGATGTGCTGAGTGCGGGAACCGTCAGCCATTGGCAGATAGCCGCTAGCGACTTATTGGCTAGCCCGCAGTTGCCCGCTTACCTTGCCCAACTTTCGGCAGATTTTCATCAACGCAGGGCGAAAATGGCGGGTTTGTTGGATGCTATGGGCTTGCCTTACCATGGGTTACCGCAGGGAGCTTACTATTTTTGGGTACCCGTTGCTGCAGGTGGGTTTCAATCTGATTTGGAAGCGGTGGATGCTTGGATTCGCACCAAGGGGTTTTCCGTCGTACCAGGGCGATGTTTTTACAAAACACCGCCGACTGAAGGCACGCTGGAAACGCAGTATGTGCGGGTTTGTTTTGCCAAACAACTAACAACAATCGATGCTGCTTTAGCTCAAATTTTGGGGTAATCAATTAAAAGATTAAATAGCGTCATGTTGAGCGAATGCGAAACATCTCCTCTGTTTGCCTAAGGGGATTCTTCACGTTCGTTCAGAATGACGACAACTTTTAACCTTCAAATTAGTATCAGTTCATTAAAAACAACTATTTTTAAAAAAAGGCTTGTTTTTGAAGGTACCTTTGTGTTTATAATAGTATTGTGGTTAGGGGGCGGTAGCTCAGTTGGTTAGAGTACCTGCCTGTCACGCAGGGGGTCGCGAGTTCGAGTCTCGTCCGCCCCGCCATTTTTAAAAGAGGTTGCTTCTTATTGATAGCAACCTCTTTTTTTAATACGCTTTTTATACCATTTTCAAATAGGAATAGCGTTATACCAGTTCAAAGATTAAATAGCGTAAATTTTTTCTGTGTAGGGGTGCGATTTATCGCATCCGTTTGGGGA
>JAPLIO010000226.1 GCA_026389055.1 Candidatus Melainabacteria bacterium
GCAGAGCAAATGCGATGGTCGTTCCTACTGGTGGGTACAACATTTAAAACGCTTTTAAACTATGAATGAGTATTAAAGTATAAAATCCGCTTATACATAGAACAACAACAGTAAACTAAAAAGAAAGACGTTATTAACGGTGATTGCCATTCAAAAAAAACAAAAACAGTGGTGGAGAACCAATGCCTTTGGGTTTTTAACCGCCCTTTACACCGTTGTAGCGTTTTCAGGATTTTTAGCACCCTATCATCCCAACACCGCCTACACAAAACAAGCCTATTTACCGCCTTCACCCATTTATTGGGTACATCCCGAAACAGGCTGGCTAACAGCCCCCTATGTGCTAGAACGAGAAAAAACCTTCAACCCCAAAACGTACGAATTCCAAGTTTATCCGAAATTGGGAACAACTTACCCAATCCAATTTTTTGTTAATCAAGGCGAACCCTACGAACTATTCGGATTCATTAAAACGAACTTTCATTTATTTGGCGTAGTAGAACCCGCCCACATTAACCTGCTAGGCACCGATGAAAGCGGTAGAGACGTGTTTTCACGCCTACTATGGGGCGGGCAAGTTTCATTGACCATTGGCTTTGTTAGTTTGTTGATTGCCTTCCCGCTGGGGCTATTAGTAGGCGGTATTGCAGGCTACAAAGGCGGCTGGATTGATACGGCGTTAATGCGGTCTACTGAAATTTTAATGTCGATACCCCACCTGTTTATTTTGGTCAGTTTGGCTTCCATTATGCCCCCCTCGCTAACCAGTGTGCAACGCTTTTTGTTGGTGTCGGCCTTTATGGCATTGCTCGGGTGGACTGGGTTGGCAAGAATTATCCGCAATTTGATTTTATCCATTAAGCAACAAGAATTTATTGAAGCAGCCACGGCGATGGGGGCTTCTACCCCTCGTATTTTGTGGAGACACCTATTACCCCAAACCACTTCGTTTTTGATTGTGGCGGCAACGTTGGGCATACCGGGGTATATTTTGGCGGAATCTGGGTTGAGCTTTTTGGGGTTGGGTATTCAACAGCCTGATGCCAGCTGGGGGAATTTGCTGAAAGAAGCCCAAGAACTTTCAAACCTAATTGAACGCCCATGGCTAATGGCTCCCGGATTATTGATTTTTGGGGTAGTGTTGGCGTACAACCAGCTGGGGGAATCGCTTCGCAACCGCTTAGACCCCGCTATGCGGAAGCAATAGCGTTCATCTTGATGTAAACATATCTTAACGGTAAACTAGCAAGTAATATAATCAACACACCTAGGAAAAAACCGAATTATTATGCTAAAAACATGGCTTGCCGTAACGGCTGGAAAACTAGCCGCATGGGCTTCTAAAACCCTAACCAAGGGGGCTGGCACTAGCTTACCTGGGGTTGTGGCACTGAAAGTTTTCCCTCAAGTGCTGAAAGCCTTAGCTCATCAAGTACCAAAACAAGGCATTATCGGCATCACAGGCACTAATGGAAAAACCACCAGTGCAGGGCTGATTGCCGCCTTCCTAGAAGCCAAACCCGCTCAAGTGATTCACAACCAACTAGGGGCGAATATGCTTTCAGGCATTACCAGTGCCTTACTGCTACAAACCGACGCTACCGCTTGCCTAAAAGCAGATAACTTAGTGCTTGAAATTGATGAAGCCTCGCTCACCAAAGTAACCGCTCAAGCCCCCTTGCACACGCTAGCCGTTACCAATTTATTCAGAGACCAACTAGATCGCTACGGCGAACTAGATACCACCGCCCAGTGTATCACCAACGCTTTCCCCAATGTTTCAGGGGCGATTATCCTCAATGCGGATGAACCTTTGGTTGCCAGCATGGGAAAACATATTCCAACAGGCGTAAAACCCATTTTTTTTGGGATTCAAAGCCTACCCTTCGGGCAAAGCGATTCCGATAGTAGCGTGCAAGCTGATGGGGGTGTCCCCTTTCCGTTGGAAGTGTGTAGTTGCCCTAGTTGCGGAACAGACCTAAGCTATACCCACCGATTTTACGCCCAAGTAGGGCATTACCATTGCGAAAATTGTGGGTATCAACGTCCAACGCCTTCAGTTTTGGGCACGGTGCTGAAACAATCGCCTGCGGAAGCTGTTTTGCAGATAAATGCCAATACCTTAGGTTTAACAGAACCGTTTGAACTAAAAACCAGTTTAGTCGGCACGTTCAACCTATACAACCTACTATTAGCCGTTACTGTGGGCTTGCTACACGGCGTTTCTCCGCAAACCATGCAGTTGGCACTCAATGCGTATGAAGGCGTATTTGGTCGGGCTGAACGACGAACGGTTCAAGGGAAAGCCGTACAAGTGCTGTTGATTAAAAACCCTGCGGGGGCTACAGAAGTATTAAAACTGGTAGAACAAGACCCTAATGCAAGGCTATTAATAGCCATTAACGACGATTACGCCGATGGCAGAGACGTTTCTTGGTTGTGGGATGCCCCCTTTGAACGGCTAACCCAAGCGACTGCTCCGTTGTTTGTTTCAGGCAGGCGTTCGGGGGATATGGCGGTTCGGTTACAGTATGCGGGGATACCAGCTGATGCCATTATTGAACAGGAAGCGTTAAAAATCGGCTTAAAACAAGCCCTTGATGCGGTACAACCCCATGAAACCTTGTATATTCTACCCACCTACACGGTTTTATTGCAGTTAAGAACGCTTTGGGATGAATTACGCTAAATAGAGGGCATGGTAAAGAAGGTGCTAAAACACCCTAAAGGTTTAAACAAAATAAGCCGATACTGAAAGAGTACCCTACAAAAATACCTTAAACCCTTTAATGCAGGAGCTGTTTATGCTATACTTAAAACAAGCCACAAGCCACAAGCCACAAGCCACAAGCCACAAGCCACAAGCCACAAGCCACAAGCCACAAGCCATTTAAGCTAGGCTTTACCCTGTCAGAATTGTTAGTAAGTTTAGCTGTTTTGGGCTTAATAGCTGGATTGACTGTTCCCAGTATTGTTATTTCCGTTCAAATTAGTCAAGAAAGAAACGCCGCCAAAGAAGCTTATTCGGCATTGTCTGCTGCCATTCAGCAAGCTTATATGGAAGGCACGCTGGCTAGTATGTCTCCTGCAGAAAGAAGTTTAACCGACCCGAATTCCGCTTATGTAAAATGGTTTAGAAGTACGTTTAGTGGCAGTTATTGCGAAAATGGCGACGTAGCAGGCAAGTGCAGCAGAATTGGTTGGCATGCACACTATTCAAATAACGCTGCAAGGGTTATTTTATCCACAGGGGCTGTAATTGCCAGTGTAGATGATAGAGCTACTTGGGGTGGTTTCGATTTTACAACGCAATCATTTATGATAGATGGCAATGGTGGGCAAAAAGGCCTACCTGATAAAGTGGAAGGCACGGTTGCTTCGCCACCATCTCACATGACGGTTACTTGTAACTTGTCTGATCAAACAGTCTCATTTTGGGGGCAGCCTTATCTTATTCCACCGGGTACTTGTAAGCCATTTCACGCTAATCACTATCACACAATGATGGCTTATTTGGGCTATTCCTAACCTCCAGTAGCTTGATACCAACAAACTACAATCCGTTGCTAAGGAATAACCGTATCCATTCCTTGACTCTGCCCCCTGTTTTGGCTTTAATAACAATGTGGTGTGCGGACGTAGTTCAGTGGTAGAACGCTAGCTTCCCAAGCTGGATGTCGTGAGTTCGAGTCTCATCGTCCGCTCCACCGCTATTTTTTCTTTTTAAGGGGCTGGGGTTTATTAAATAAAAATTATAATTGTAGTAAATGGTGTTCAATATGCTACAATAGGAAGAGTTGTTGAATTTTTTTCGTAATCCAATGAAAGTATCCCATTGCTATGTTTCAATTTCTTTCTTCCCCCGCCATTGTGCAACAATTCAGTTTATTACTCATTAGTAGTGCGTTTTTGTTTCTAGGCTTAAATGTGGCTGTAGCATGGGGGCAAAGCCAATATGCCCCAAAAACCACTATTAGCCATATATCCAATACCAAAAAAAGTACCGCCATTACTTCAACTCATAAAAAAGCAACCACTAAAAGCAAACCGAAAGTACCCGCTTCCGCCGAATTCTCTCTGCCCGATGGCGAATATTTAGATAATAGCCCTGCTGTTGTTACATACCCCAGGAAAAAGTAACGATATCGGTCGTATTCCTTCAGAATACCCAAACAACTAACGAGGATACCACTAGTACCACTTTGTAATCTAGTAGGAATAGTAATCGTGAGTTCACCGTGGGATTTAAATAACCTATTTCCACCCCCTTCTTCTGATGCTTCAGGGGTAGGCATACCCGCTATCAATACGCCTAAGCTCGAACCCAGCATCAACACGCCAGCTGATGGTAATTCGTGGCAAAAAACGGCGTTACTATCGGCAGGGTTAATTCCGTTAGTACCCATAACAGATACCTTACTGAAGACCCTATCGCCCGTTAGTGCCTGGCAACAAACCAATACTAGTTTACCCAACGCCACAGTTCAACAGGTCAATACCTTCAAATTCGCGATTCAAGACTCATCGCCACCCCCTTTACCTACCCTACAACTATACGCTTCATCTAATCAATGGCTACCACCGACGCAACCAACAGAAATATCGTCTAATAATCGAACCAGTGTCAAAAATTTGCTTAATTTGTATAAAGCATCTGCTCCAAAGGCTACCCAAGGTGATGGAAAGCTAATTGTAGGCGGACAAGGTAATTTTAGCAGTATTGAAAAAGGCGGAACAGGCGGGTTGTTTGCCAGTGATACCGAGACAGAAGGCAGTTAATAGCGTTTAACGCCAAGATACTCTCTTTAATTGATGTTCGTAGATAAACAGGGTTCTAACAACGAATAACTATTGAGCTTGAACCCTTGAAAATTTTCCAAGTAAAACCGTAAAAACCGAAAGCCTTTTAGCAAAGTAACTAGCGGTACGCTACTTATTAGCGTATTAAAGTGGTTAGCAGGTAACGGAAAATCCACCGAAAGTTGCATTAACAGGTGTTGCGTACTGGCTGAAATAGGGACTGCTTGGGGGTCATCTGTTGGGTTTTTGGAAAATACCCCGTGGTGCCGTGGCGAAAAAAAACAGACCGTAGGGGTCGTCAGGGTTGCTTCAAGCTCATCAATCATCGTCCAATCTGCCCACAGCCCATGTAAGGCTAAACAGTGGGCTTGGAAGCCTAAAAACCACCCCAGTTCTGCTTCAAGCGTTGGGGATTGAAAACCTAACCCTTGCAGTAAATTGCGAAGGGCTTGAAAATAAGCAGCCGCTTCTTCGGCAGTGCCTTCGCTTAGTTTAAGTAGGGTTTCTGCCCCAGCTTGTGCGAATAATAATAAGCGTTCTTGTTCAAACAGGGGGGCGAACGTTTCTTGAGGCTGATATTGCAACAGTGTGCCAAGGCTTTCTTTGCCTTTGGAGCCGAACCGAACTTGTAACTGGCTAATGCTAAGGGTTTGGGTGGCTCCTGCTAGTTTACTGGTGGGGGTTCGGGTGTTTTTAATCACCACATCAATTTTGCCTGCTTCTTGGGTGTAGAAGGTGGCAATGCGGTCTTTTTCTCTGTAAGGCTTGCTTTTTAGGCAAATGCCAGTCAGTGTTTCTAGGGTAGGCATGAAGGGGAAAATCCGAAGAAGAAAAGAATTCAGAGGGTGGGCAATAAAGATGGTTAGTAGGCAATGGAGGGTAGCTTACCATAAAGGGGGTACCCAATGTTAAGAAAAGTTTATACTCGTTGACACGGTTCTATGCTTGCCTGTATCATTATTTATTATGAATTAGGATAATGTATTTTAAACAATTTAGGTAGTTCCCTAGCAATAAAAGTTGTTTTATTATTTTAATTCATATAACAGTTGGGCAAGTAGACTTTTTCGGTTGCATGTTTTTTGGAATCTAAGTCTATGCTACAGTACATCTCGTTGCGTTGCTTTAGTTTTTTTAATTCATAGCTATTGTTTTGTAGGTTCTATAAGCAATCTACGGATTTAATTGCTTTATTTCCTTACTGTTTTTTTTGACTTTTCGTATCATTGAAAGGATTCTTTTGATAATGGTTTTATACAATGGTAATAATGCTAATAATACCTATACTGCAAACAGTACAGGACGGGATAAAATTTACGGTTTTGGCGGAGATGACGTATTAACCTTGAACGAGGTTAAAAACTTTGCAGGTGCTGCCTATAACTCTATTGTTTCTGGTGGCGATGGTAATGATGCCATTACGGTTACCAATAGTGTTGGCGTTACTATTTTTGGTGATGCAGGTAATAACACCATTAACGCTAGCAATAGTAGCCAGCTTACCATCCAAGCAGGTTCAGGCAAAGGTACTGTTAATTTGCAGGATGTTACTAATAGTTTCATTGGGACAGGTTCTTTGAATGATGATGTTACGTCAACAGGAAATTCTCTGGATTACCGTTCGGTTTATGATGTTAATATTATTACGGCAGGTTCCGGGAATGATACGATTGCCATTACAACCCAAGGTAACTATGTTAAAGGTGATCTTGGTAATGATACCATTACCGCTTCTTTCTCTATTACCAAAGCATTACCTAAGGTTGGTTCTACCGTAACCTTAAGCGTTAATGATATTGATGGTGGGGCTGGTAATGATGTGATTACTTCTTACTTGCCTGTTGGTGTGTATAAAGGTGGTGCGGGTGATGATAGCATTACTATTGATAACAGTAACGCTGTTTATCAAAACTATACGTTTAAGGCGTCTCAAATTGATGCTTCAACCAATGCTACTATCAATACTTGGAATACCGTTGTAGATGGTGGTTATGGTAAAGATGCCATTGTGTTGAATAATGTCAATAAAGCCCTTGTTGCTGATGGCTCTATTCGTTTGCAATCGAGTCAAACGACGATTGCTTATCTTGATCATGCGGCAGATGTTATTTCTGTTAAAGGCAATGATAACACCATTTTATTAACAGATGGTGATATTCTGACTGCAACAGGCATCAATAACGATGTTCGGTTGTACTTTGCTGAAAATCAAGGTGCCGCAGGGTCTATTACGTCTACGAATGCCGCTAGCACCAACGTAAACTATAAAGGTGCTAATGAACTTTACTTGATGGGTAATACAGGTCAAAATGTAGCCAATGATTACAAGAATTATGTGGTTCTTCGTCAGGGTAATGACTTGTTGATTGGTGCTAAGACCAGCAATTTGTTTGATACCGTGGTTAAAGGTCAGTTTACAAACTTCTCTGGGTTTGAAGCTATTAAAGCCAATGTGAATGCTGTAATAGATAATAAGTTTTTACCCACGGATTGGACAGCAACTTTGGATGCTTCGGATTTGGTTACCTTAACCAATACTTTATCTAAAAGCTTGAATCTGACTTCTTTAGATGCTGTTAGAGCCAGTGCTTCTGCTACTACCTTAATTCAACAAGCTTGGGATATTGGCTAAATAATAGCCTCGTTCTAACTCGGTTTGTAAAGAACCCCTTCTACACCATTGGTAGGAGGGGTTCTTGTTTATTGGGTGCCAGCAATAGTACACTGAAAAAGTCCCATAGCTTTTAATTTTTTCACTTTGTTTGATAGGAATTTCCGTAGCCCGCAATGATGATGATGTCTTCCGACGATAAAACTGAAAAACCAACCGCCTATAAAATGGGCAAAGCCCGTTCGGAAGGCAGTGTGGCTAAAAGCACGGATTTTACGGCTGCGTTGTTAATGGGTACGGTTTTGTTAATGCTTAGCGTGGGCGGAGATTTTTTGCTTAGTAGCCTGAAAGGGTTGCTGAAAACGTTATTATCGTTACCCTATAAGGGGGTTATGTCGCAACGAGAATTTTATCAGCTATTGCACCAAGCTAGCCAAGTAGCGTTTTTGTTATTGGCTCCGTTTTTGGGGGCGTTGTTTTTCACGGCATTGGGGTCTAACTTGTGGCAAGTGAAACCTATGTTTAATATGAAGCCTATTATGCCTAACATTTCTAAATTAAACCCTGCTCAAGGTATTAAACGGATTATTTCTATTAAGGGGCTGATAGAACTGCTTAAAGGCATCTTGAAAATGGTGATTGTTACTTCGGTAGGGTATGCCGTGGTACAAAGCCAAATGTCTAACCTATTATTGTTGAATTACAGCACCCCTGCTGCGTTATATGATAAACTGTGGCAGTTATTGCTATTGCTTTCAGGGTGGATGTTTGGCACCTACTTATTGATTGGCTTTGCAGATTTTAAATACCAGCATTGGCAGTTTGAAAAAAACTTGAAGATGACTAAGCAAGAAGTCAAAGACGAATCTAAAAATCTTGAGGGCGACACGAAGATGAAGGGCAAAGTTCGGCAGACGGGTCGGGCGATGTTAAGCAAAAAGCAGTTGAAGCAAATTCCTACGGCGGATGTGATTATTACCAACCCTACCCACTATGCGATTGCTTTGCGGTATGACCCAGATATTGCCCCTGCTCCGCATGTGGTGGCTAAAGGGGTTGACCATTTTGCGTTGAAAATTCGGGAAGTGGCGAAACTGCACAATATTGAAATGGTGGAAAACCGTCCGTTGGCAAGAGCCTTGTATGATAAGGTGGAGTATGGCGAGATGATTCCGCCTGAATTGTTTGTAGCGGTGGCGGAAGTGCTGGCGTTTGTTTATCAAAAAAAGGGTAAACGCTAAAATGAAAGTAGTGGTTACGAAGCCAAAAAATAAGAGGTATGATGCCTCCCTTTTGTGTAACAACTGTGTTACACTGTAGGTAGTTGTTACACCCCTTTTTACTATGCCTGTGTTTCGGTTAAAACCGTGAAAGATGAGAACCTGTAATGATGATGATGAGCTTAGAACGTACGTTTATTGCTATTAAACCTGATGCTGTTCAACGGGGTTTGATTGGGCAAATTATTGGTCGGTTTGAAACCAAAGGCTTGAAGTTGGTTGCTTTGAAATTACTGAAAGTAACCGAAGCATTGGCAGAACAGCATTATGGAGAACATAAAGGCAAGCCCTTCTACGAACCGTTAGTAGCCTTCATTACATCAGGCCCTGTTGTTGCCATGGTTTGGGAAGGCAGAGATGCTGTTGCTGTTTGCAGGCAGTTGAATGGGGCTACAGACCCTGAAAAAGCAACACCAGGTACGATTCGGTTTGATTTTGGGCAAATTGCCCAACGTAATATTGTGCACGGGTCAGATAGTGTAGAATCTGCTGAACGAGAAATACACTTGTTTTTTGATGACGATGAAGTCTTGGATCATTGGGATAGAACGGTAGACCCTTGGATTTTACCGCTATAAAGTTAGCGTTAAGATAATGACTTGATGATGGGCTTTTCCTCGTGCATTCAGAGGAAAAGCCCATTGTTATTCAAGAAACCAGTCATAATAACAGAGAATAATAGAAGCTACCATTGGTATCTTTTCATTCTCTTGTTTTTTTGATGTGTTTTTTAAAAAAGGATTATGCTTGCGTGGTATCTCAAAGCCTTCCACCCTCATCAGCATTCATTATTAACCCGCAGGAATCTGTGGTTGAAATTGTGCGTCAATACCCCTTATTGAAATCTAGCTTTGATGCGATTGGTATGAATACGGATGTGAATAAATCGTTGTATTTTGAAAGCTTGGTTGCCAGTTGTAAAGTTCAGCAATTGCCTGTAGATGAGGTTTTAGAAACCTTACAACAAATTTTAGTAACAGGGTTACAATCCTAACTTATTTTTTCTCTACCCCCCCTTTTTTTCTTCTTACGGCAGGAGCTTTTATACCCATGATGGTAATGATTGAAGACTTAATGGCACAAATGGTCAAAGAAAATGCCAGCGATTTACATATTTCGGTCGGTTTACCGCCTGTTTTTCGGGTGGATGGACATTTGGTGAGAACCGAACACCCCGCTCTTTCTAAAGATGAGTGCCAAAAACTATTGTTTAACGTGCTTAACAACGAACAACGTAGAACATTAGAGCAGAATTGGGAATTAGACTTTGCGTATGGCCTACAAAATGTGGGGCGTTTTCGTATTAACGTTTACCGTGAACGGGGCAACTATGCGGCGGCTTTGCGGTCTATTAAAAGCGAACCACCTACCTTGGAAAAATTAGGATTGCCTTCGATTGTTCGGGAATTGTGCCATAAAACCAAGGGGCTTATTTTGGTAACAGGCCCTACGGGTTCGGGTAAATCTACCACACTGGCTGCAATGGTGGATTATATCAACAACAATTTTTCGCATCATATTTTAACCATTGAAGACCCTGTGGAGTTTCTTCACCGCTCTAAACGCAGTGTTATTCACCAACGTGAGTTGGGTGCAGATACTAAAAGCTTTTCCCATGCGTTGAAGTCTTCTTTACGGGAAGACCCAGATGTTATTTTGTTGGGCGAACTTCGAGATTTAGAAACGATTGGTTTGGCTATGACGGCTGCTGAAACGGGCCACTTGGTTATGGGTACGTTACACACGTCCAGTGCCGCCCAAACCATTGACCGTGTGGTGGATGTATTCCCCCCTGAACAGCACCAGCAAATTCGGGTTCAGCTTTCGGC
>JAPLIO010000067.1 GCA_026389055.1 Candidatus Melainabacteria bacterium
AACTTAACGGATGTTTCCGTTATGGGCAACGTACTACAAGCCCTCGGCAGAACGGTTGTTTTTGGCGATGGTACGCTAGAAGTTCAAGCAGGGACTATCTCCACTTGTGAAGCCCCCTACCAACTCGTTTCAAAAATGCGGGCTAGCTTTAACGTACTAGGCTCGTTACTAGGGCGTTACGGCGAAGCCAGAGTGCCTCTCCCTGGTGGATGCACCATCGGCAAACGAGGCATTGACCAACACATTAAAGGCTTGGAATTGTTGGGGGCAGAGCTCAAAATGTCTCATGGTACCATTGCCGCCAAAGGGTCTCGGTTAAAAGGGGCGAATATCGCCTTAGATATGCCCAGCATGGGTGCCACGGAAAACATTATTTTATCCGCTGTTTTAGCTGAAGGCACTACGGTGCTTTCCAACGCTGCCCAAGAACCTGAAATTCAAGATTTAATTGCCTTCCTCAACACAATGGGGGCTAATATTGAAGGTGGTGGCACCAGCCAAGTGATTATTCATGGCGTGAAAAAAGCCGACTTACACGGGGCGGAATTCACCGTAATGCCTGACCGTATTGAGGCTGCCACGTTTATGTCTGCCGTTACGGGTACTAGCGGTAGTATTATTATTGAAAAAATGCAGCCCAACCACCTTGTTAATGTCATGGGTAAATTATCACAAATTGGTACCCAGTTTGAACGCTTAGATGCTACCACTTACAGCGTGGGGCGGTTAGCGGAAAACAGGTTAAAAGCCAGTAGTTATTTAACCACTTATTACCCCGGTTTCCCCACAGATTTACAAGCACCGCTGATGCCCTTGTTGGCAATAGCCGATGGCGTTTCAATGGTAACTGAAAACATTTATGAAAACCGCTTCAAACATGTGGGCGAACTCAACCGAATGGGGGCTAACATTCAAGTTCAGAACGAAATTGCCGTAGTAACAGGTGTGGCTCAACTTTCAGGTGCGGAAGTGAAGGCTCATGATTTACGGGCGGGTGCCGCTATGGTGATTGCCAGTTTAATGGCGGAAGGACATTCTTCCGTTTATAACTTGAGCCATTTAGACCGTGGTTACGATGCGTTCCACCTAAAGCTTCAGCAGTTGGGTGCTAACATCAACCGCTTACCGCTAACTAGTATTGAGCATCAAGAACTTCAAGAAGTATTGTAAAGGTTACGGAAAAAAGCTTATTGGGCGTGCTAATTTTGTTACTGCGGTATTTTCTGCCAGTAGCAGAATGATTCCAGAGGAATCAACATTTCGGTTATTTACTAGGTGTAAACGCCCTCATTCCGTTCCTCGTGCCTCATTATCCCATCCCACTAAACCTTTTTCAGTAACCTCTGTAATTTAACTCACCTAAGGAAACTATAATAATGATGACTTTTTCTGTATCTGGTTTTTCAGCTTCGAATGAGAACACCCCGTCCGCCAATCAAAAGGTGAGACGCTGGTATGATACAGATCCCATTTTATTGGAAGTTATCAACCTAATGGCGTTGGCTAAAGAAGAAGCAAAAACTTATGCCACCAAACTAATTAACGGCGTAGAAGCCCAAGTGGCACCAGAAGTGTTGGCTAAAGTAGTTGCTCGGTTGGAAGACCCTAACCGCCCACAAAACCGCTGGTATGATAAAGAACCTGTGTTGGCAAAAGCGATGGAATTACTTCAGCTAATGCCCCCAGAAGCCCAACGAGTAGCGGCGTTACAGTTTATTGATGCACTCAAAGCGAAACAATCGCCTGCTGCTTATGGCATTTTAAAAGAAGTGTTCAATTTGGCAGATGCTCAAGCAGAAGAAGCTGAATTGGTAAAAGATGAAGCCCAGCTCGGCTGAAATTTATCTCGTTCAATCAATTTAAGCCAACCGTTACCGCCTGCTCTTCAAGCAGGGTTTAACAAGGCTATGGCACTATTTCGTGTTGGGCGATATTTTGATGCCCATGAAGTACTGGAAACCGATTGTTGGCTGGGGTTGCCTTTATCTGCGGAAAAGCTGTTTTTCCAAGGGTTTATTCAACTTTGTGCGGCGTTTGTGCATGGGGAAAAAGGCAATGCCTATGGGTTTCATAAAAAAGCAGCTCAAGCTTATCGGAAATTAGACGGCGTTTGGGTACTTTATGGCAAGCCTGCCACCTTGGCTGGTGTTGAGATGCCTGAGTTATTAAATCAGCTAGCTGGGCTGATGCGTTTGAAAGAATAGAATTTTTTCAATTTTATTGGTCAACGATTCAGATTCTTCCTTCAATGCCACCAACGTATCGGTTATCGTTGCATCTGAAGGGTTAAGCCGTTCCATTGTATTCGTGAGGCTATCATCAATATCTTGCAGCCGAGCATGGACTTTTTCTTCTAACGCAGGGTCTGTCGTAATGGTATGAATGACGACATCATCATAAACAGAGATTTCATCTGTTGATTCAACGGGCGGTTGCTTCATTGCTTGAGGCATTGGTTGCCAATAATTGCTAGCTAAAGGTGAAATGCCTTCTGCTAAAGCAGACCCTTGCCCTAACCCGATAGGCAGTAGTGGCAAGGCTTCAGTCGGTTGGGTTGCTGAAATAAGAGCAGGTGAATTAACACCACCACCCGATTCCGCCATCGTTTCAACAGAAGGTACTGTGGGGTTGCTGGTAGAGGCGGTGGGTCTGAATGCGAAAGATTGAGAAGAAATGAACGGATTCATACTAAAATTATCCTGTTAAGCGTAGAGAATTGTAACACACACTATTGGTATAAAACCCGCTTCAGTCTATTTTGGAACCTAGTTGTTTTGCTTGAGCTTCCGTTATTGCTGGCGGGCGTCTATTCGTCAAATGCAAAAACCAAAGAGATTCCGTGCTTTTTTGGGGCGTTTGGTGTTTAATAGAAGCATCTACTTGTTTCTATTTTTTTGCCTAAAGGTTTATTTCTTACCATGATTGCTACCCCAACCAACCCATCCGTTCGTGTTCGTATTGCCCCATCGCCCACAGGCAACCTGCATGTAGGCACCGCCCGAACCGCCCTATTCAACTACCTTTTCGCCAAACACCACAACGGCACCTTCATTCTACGCGTGGAAGATACCGATACCGAACGTTCCAACGCCGCCTTCACCCAAAACATCTTCGATGGCCTACGGGGCTTAGGCTTAGACTGGCACGAAGGCCCAGATGTAGGTGGGAATTTCGGTCCTTACACCCAAAGCGATCGGCTAGAACTCTACAAAAAATACGCCCATCAACTATTAGACCAAGGGCTTGCTTATTATGATTACAACACCCCCGACCTACTAGACGCTATGAGGGAAGAAGCCACCGCCAAGAAGCTACCCTTCGTGTACCGCCCCGCCCCACTAACACCCGAACAAGAAGCGGAAGCCAAAGCAACTGCCACGCAACCCCCTTCCATTCGGTTTCGGATTCCTCGGGATAGAACCCAAATTGTGGTGCAAGATTTAGTGCGAGGCACCGTTACGTTTGACGCCAATTTATTGGGCGATATCGTGCTGTTAAAATCCGACGGCATCGCAGCCTACAACTTCGCCGTGGTGGTGGATGACGCACTCATGAAAATTTCCCACGTTATTCGGGGCGAAGACCACCTACCCAACACCCCCAAACAGCAAGTTTTGTATGAAGCCTTAGGCTGGGAAATTCCTCAGTTTGCCCACCTTGGCATGATTTTAGCTCCCGACCGTTCCAAGCTTTCCAAACGCCACGGTGCCACCGCCGTTTCCGCTTTTGTGGAAGACCAAGGGTATCTGCCCGAAGCGTTTATCAACTTTTTAGCACTATTGGGGTGGTCTCCTGCTAGCACCGAAGAAATTTTTACCATTGAGCAATTAGCTGAGCAGTTTTCGCTGGATAGAGTGGCTCATTCAGGGGCAATTTTTGATGTTGAAAAGCTGAAGTGGGTTAATGGGCAGTATATTCGTTCCATGCCGATTGAAACGTTGGCGGAACGGGTTGCTCCGTATTTGACTGCTTGCCCTGTTGCGGAAACCTATACCACGGAACAATGGCATTTGTTGCTAGATGCTGTGAAAGAACCACTCGTGGTGCTTTCGGATGTTACCGATGCCGTTTCGTATTTCTTTGGCGATGACGTAGCTATTCCAGCCGAACTGGCAGCGGAAACCATTGAAACCGAAGAAGGCAAGCGAGTTTTACAAGTAGCCTTGGAAGAGTGGTTGCCGAACCATGCAGATTTTTCAACGTTAGATGAAACCTACGCTACGTTGAAAATACTCACCAAAACGTTGTTGAAAGACTTAAAAGTCAAAACCGTCATGTGGGCTATTCGGGCAGCTGTTTCAGGGCGGGTGCAAGGGGCAGATTTAGGCAAAACGCTGTTCCTGTTAGGCAAAGAAAAAGTTGGGCATCGGTTAGCACAAGCAAGGAAATAATGAGTTAATCATCATGCAAAGCACCACACATCAAGGGACTGTTTCAAACCTGCATCAACGCACTTGCTTTGTGGGTATTGATATTTCTGGCGGAGCCAAGCCCGAAAAAACGACGTGGCTCACCCGCATTCGGGTTGCTAATGGCGTGGTGCCTACCGTGGAAATTTCTGCTTCGTTGGCACAATTGCCTTCGGAACGGTCTGCCTTGTTACACAAAACCAATCCATTTTTAAAGCTATTTGAATGGATTATTCAAGACGCTGAAGCGATTATCGGCATTGATGCTTCGTTTTCCATTCCCAAGGCCCTCTTTGCGAAAGAAGCGAATTGGGAATCGTGGGTGATGGCAATCCCCAGTAGCTACGCCACGGCGGATGACTTCAAAGATAAATGCCAAGTCCAAGCTAACGGAAAAGAACTGAAACGTTTAACAGATATTGAAGCGAAAACGCCCTTTAGCCCATATAATCTTCGGCATTACAAGCAAACTTATACCACGTTACGAGATGTGTTACGCCCTGTTTTGATGGCGGGTAAGGCTTCCGTGTTACCGTTTCAACCAGTAGCTATGGGTAAGCCATGGATTGTTGAAAGTTGCCCAGCATCTATTTTAAAACGCTTGGGGTGGGATAAATCGCCCTATAAAGGCACGCAGGAATCTCATCAATTTGCGAGAGAAGCCTTGTTGCAACAGGCATTGAAGCAGTTTTTCGTGAGTGTACCTGTTGAAATTCAGCAGGCTTACATCAGCAATAAAACGGGCGATGCGTTGGATTCTTTCTTGATTGCGTGGCACTTAGTTCAAGCTTGGCAAGCGGATGCTGGGCAGTTTGTGAATCCAGCCACATCCGCCAGCGAAGCCCTTGAAGGCAAGGTGTTTTATTAGGATGTTGTTTCCGTCTATTTCAATTGGGAGAACAGAGTCGTTGAAGCGTGGTATTTTGGCAATTTTTTTAATGGTTCTTTTAGGTTCCACTATTGCGTGGTGCATGAACACACCCCCTCAACAGTTGACGCCGATTAACGCCTGTTTGATTCGGGTGGGAATCAGCGATGACGCCATGACCGCCCAAGAATACCCCAGCACCACCATCGGAGCAACAGGGGCATTCAGCCTAAAAGGGCTAAAATCCAATACTATTTATTACCAAGGCAACCCCACGGATAAAGTAACCATTACCGCTAAAGAAAACGGGTTTCAACTAAAACCCCATCAAGAAACAGTTACCAAAGAGTCTACTTTTTCTGCTGAAGATGAAGGCTTGGAAATTATTCAACAAGCCCCACCCTTTGACGTAACGGAAGACCTTCTTCTAACCGTGGATGACCCTGAAACGACGTTTCCTATCCTTTACAACATCACCCGAAAAGGGAAAACGCCTCAATATAGAGGGGCGTTACAAATTTTAAAATCGGGCAAATCAACCCCTAAAAAACCGCTATTATTCGTGGTGAATGTGCTAGATATTAACGATTATCTTCGGGCGGTGGTGCCTAACGAATTACCCATTAAATTTGGCGTTGAAGCCGTGAAAGCCCAAGCTGTGGCTGCCAGAAATTACGCCGTTCGCCCTCGAGAAAAAAATTGGCAGGCCTTCGATATTTGCGATTCGCAATACTGCCAAGCCTACTACGGGCAACAAACCGAAACCCCCGAAACCGATACATTACTGCAAGCCACCCAAGGGTTGATTGCCCTTTCCGAAGGGCAACCGATTTTAGCCCTGTATAGCAGTTCACACGGTGGGGTGGCAGAAGCTTACCCCAATGCCTTTTCAGACCCCAAAACGGGTGCGTTTCCTGCCCCACAAAGCTATCCGTATTTGACGGTGAACCCTGATAACCCAACCGCCGTGATTCCTTACGAACCGCTGAGCAATCAAGCTAATCTGCGGGCATACCTAAAAAATACCGAGCTAGATTCGTTTGATGTGAAAGCCCCGCATCACCGATGGAACAGAACATGGACTAAAGCCGAACTAGAAGGCGTTTTAAACAGCACCGTTCCCCAATTACAAACCAACAGTTTAACCAAAAAATTTGTGCAAGTAGCGTGGAAAAAACCAGCTGGCACAACACCCTTTCAGTTGGGTTCGTTAGAAAAAGTTGCCGTACTGCAATACGGGCAGGCAGGCAAAGCCATGAAGCTACAAATTGAAACCAGCGATGCCGTTGTAAGCCTTCAAAAAGAATTTGTCATTCGTAAGGCGTTTACCAAAGAGGGCAAAGCCCTACCCAGTGCCACCATTGTGTTTAGCCATTTAACCGCCCCTGCTACTGCCACCACACCCACACAATTAGCGGGTATTTCTGTAGATGGAGCTGGCTTTGGGCATGGGGTTGGCATGAGCCAGTTTGGGGCTAGCCGAATGAGCGAGTTAGGTTTTTCTTTTGATAAAATTATTCAGCATTACTACCCCCACACCACGTTGGGTACCTTGCCCATTGAGGCTAAAAAAGACGTGCCGTTGTTGCTTAATTTTGCCACGCTGAACAACCAAAAAGCGTGGTTGCATCTGCAGTTAAAGCAATCATTTACCGCCTTGAAAACGCCTGTGAAACTAAGCTTTAACAATCGACCGATTGAACTGAAGCCGTTTATTGGCAAGCATCGGCTTTATGGGGTTACTTCTTTTTTGAAAACACCGCAGAACCAGCTGATTATTGCTTCGCATCCGCAAGCGGGAGATTTTACGCTTTGGGTATCTTACGAAGCACCTTAGCATCCGTCGTTTTTTAGTCCGTTTTTTTAGAATGTGGATAGGTTAATCGCTTCGGTCTAGGGCTTTTGTCAGGGGGACTGCTGTTTGGCAGCCCCCCCCCGACACCCCCCCACAAATTAACCCGACACTCCTACGCCCTCCTAAAAGAATCCCCTCTCAAGGGTCGACTTGTTTCTTGCACGTTGAAAACAGGCTTGGGCGGAAGCTAGAGGCTCCCTAATTGCCCTGCTTCGCTACGCTCGCACCAGCCTGTCTCCAACTGCATATGATTCGAAGCTAACAATTTCAGTAAAATCTAGCAATCATGTATGTTAAGCTTTTTGATATTTTTTCAAGTAACAAGATAAAGTTTTTTCTTCACTTGACAAACCCTTGTTGTATCATCTACACTATTGAGACTTTCACCTTTTAATTTAGGATATCGCTTGTGCTTTTTATCAATCAACCCCTTAACCAAAATCCTATAAAACAAAAACTAAGACGACGACGATAAGCTTTTCTGCATTTCAACAGACAATTTTTAACACATCGCCCTATTTGTACTACAATAGGGGATAATAGTCTTTATCGTTCGTATTTTTAAGGATTTTAAACGCCACAATGACCACCCTACAACCCACCGAATTAACTTGGCTTCCAACAGGAGGCATTACCGCCGCTAAAGGCTTTTCCGCTTTCGGAGACTTCGTCGGTATCAAGAAAAAACGCCCGGATTTGGCGATTATTCAGTCTGCCGTACCGTGCGTTTTCGGGCTTTGCACCACACAAAACACGGTTAAAGCCGCACCCGTTTTGTGGTGTCAGGCCATTTTAGCTTCTCAGCCCACCGTTTCAGCTATTGTTATCAACAGTGGCAACGCCAACGCTTGCACTGGCGAAGCGGGCATTCTGCACACGCAACAAATGGCCGAAACAACCGCTAAAGCCTTCAATCTAGCATCTGAAGCGGTATTAGTGGCTTCTACAGGCATTATTGGCGTACCCCTACCAATTGATATTGTTACCAAAGGCATCAAAACCGTTGCCTCACGCCTAGAATCGACGCTTGAAGGGGGTACCGCCGCTGCGGAAGCCATTCGTACAACGGATACCTTCGCCAAAGAAGCCGCCTTAACGCTGACAATTGGCGGAAAAACGGTTACATTGGGCGGTATGGCAAAAGGGTCTGGCATGATACACCCCAATATGGCGACCATGCTGGGGTTTGTAACTACCGATGTTGCCATTACCAAAGCTCTGCTTCAAAAGGCGATTAGTGCGGTAACCGTTGATTCTTACAATCAAATTTCCGTGGATGGCGATACCAGCACCAACGATATGGTAGCGGTTTTAGCCAATGGCGAAGCGAAAAATCCGCTGATTGAAGACGAAACTAGTGCAGATTATCAAACCTTTTTGGCGGGCTTGTTGGCCCTCAATACCAAGTTGGCGAAACTTATTGCCAAAGATGGGGAAGGGGCTAGCAAGCTGTTGGAAGTGGTTGTTAGCCAAGCAGAAACAGTTGAACAGGCTCGGGTTTTAGCCAAAGCCGTGATTTCGTCTAACTTGGTGAAATCGGCTTTTTTTGGTGAAAGTGCCAATTGGGGACGCATTTTAAGTGCCATGGGTGGCACGGAATTACCCTTTAATCCGCTGTTGGTTTCAATGCAGATTGAAGGCATTTTAACAGGAAAGAGTGTTTCGTTTTTTGAGCAAGGGCAACCCGTTGGGTATGATGCCGAACGAGCCAAAACCGTCTTAAAAGAAGCTGAACTTCGGGTTTGTGTTTCGTTAGGGGCAGGTTCAGCCGTTGGTACCGCATGGGGATGCGATTTAACCCATGAATATGTAACCATCAATGCGGATTACATGACATAAGTTTAGTTGTAATAACGCTCTGATGGGCATCTTCGTTGTCATTTGCGGTACTCAACTCCTCATGTACTTATTTGTACACTCCGGGTTTCCGTTCCTCATTCCTAGAATCTGCTCCACCAGCCCATCATTACAAACAAAACTACTAAAAAGAAAGACCTTACACCATGTTAATGATGACTAATCACACCGCTGAAAATTTAGATATTCACCCCCTGCCCGCCAACGAAAAGGCAAGCATCTTGATTGAAGCCCTACCCTATATCCAACGCTTTAGTGGTTCAACCGTTGTAATTAAACTGGGCGGAGCTTCACTGATTCACCCCGAAAAAAAACAAAAAATGCTGCAAGATGTCGCATTGCTGCATATGGTGGGTATTCGGTGCGTGATTGTTCACGGCGGAGGCCCTGCGATTAACCAGCATTTGCACGAATTGGGGCATTCATCGCACTTTGAACAGGGCGTTCGGGTTACAGATGCCGTTACGATGGCAGTTGCTGAAATGGTACTAAGCGGGCAAGTAGGTAAAGATTTAGCGGCTCAGCTAGGGCAATTGGGCGTTCAAGCCCTTAGTCTTTCAGGGAAAGATGGGCAATTGTTGCAGTGCAAACGAACTACCGTTAATGGGTTGGATGTTGGGCAAGTGGGTGAAGTGGAAAGCGTAAACGTGCAATTGTTGAACACCTTGTTAGATAACCACTTGATTCCTGTTATTTCCACCATTGGTGTGGGAATCGATGGCACTAGCTATAATGTGAATGCGGATTTTGCCGCCATTGCTGTTGCCGCCGCCTTGAAAGCCAAAAAGCTGGTATTTATGACGGATGTGGCTGGCGTTTTAGCCAACGTCAACGACCCCACTTCTCGCATTGGTCAGCTTTCGCTGGGGCAAGTAGCAGGGTTAATAGAAAAAGGCGTTATTTCAGGCGGTATGATTCCCAAGGTTTCCTGTTGTGTTGAAGCCGTAGAGTTGGGCGTTGAAAGAGTACACATTTTGGATGGCAGGGTAGACCATAGCTTATTGGTTGAAATTTTTACCGATGAAGGCATTGGTACGCTGGTTTCTGCGTAAATAGAACAGTTAAGCTAGTAGTTTAAAGGTATTAGAAATATTTTTGTCCAACACTTTATTTAAACCTTCCACTTCGGTTGTAATAGCTTTTACTAAAAGATCTAACCGAGTAGATTGTTGTTCTAAGCCTTTTTCAATTTGTTGAATAACGGCTATTTGAGCATTTAATACTTGCATTGTGGGACTGTTAGGGTCTAGGTTAGCGGTTAAGCTCCATAAATTACCTGAGCTAGCCCCTAATTGCTGTTTGGATTGGTTCACCATTTGAGCTTGAAATTGATAATCAGATAGCTGGCCTTTACTAATTAGTAATCTAAATTGTGTTGCAGCGACTCCCATGGCGGGCTTCTCTCTTTCTCTAGCGATTAAATTGAATAAAGGGGTTGAAATGGAGGGCAGTAGGTGGAAATAATGGGTATTTCAGGTAGTATTAAATAAAGCTTACAAAGTAATAAAAACAACTAGCATAGATAAATTGTTTTTATATCTAAATTGTTACAAAACAAACAGAAGCCCCCCTTCCCTTTCTTGGTAATGAAGCTAATATTTTATAGTTGTTTCAAGCATTAAATAGCGTAAAATCATGATTCGGGGAGACCACAAGGGTCTCCCTTACGAAGGGAAAACTAACAGAAAACCCCACCTCTACAGAAAAAAGGCGGGGGATTAGTTAAAATACGATGGTTAAAGGCTTAACCTTTGTTATGCTGTTCAAGAAAAAGAGTTAAAAGATTTACCCACTCACTTGTTTCTGGGGCGATTGAGAAATGATATTCTCTGCAATAGTCCATCTTCTCAAGCCAAGTACAAGGAAGATCTCTGTTTTCAGCCGATTGCAGAATCCATGCTTTTTCTTCTTCAGTAAACGATAGGTTAGGATTTTCATAAAGTTCTAAGCCCTTTTGGTAAAGAATAAAATTTCTTAGAGACTCCGATATTGCTTGTTTTTTACTGTCGGTTGTTGAAGGTAGTTCTGCTATTTCTTTTAATATAACTTTGGTTTCTTCTAACAAAAGATTTAAAATGGAAGGGTTGGCTTTTTGATTATTGTCTAATACTTCAATCAACATTAGTAATCGTTCGCATGGCTTATTTATATCAGCTAAATTGTTTAACCACTTTATACCAGCTTGTCTGTCTTTAATTTCAGCTAATCGTTCCACAACGGTAGGAAGTGCTTTCCTGCTGTCTTCAAGATAAGCTTCAACAAACCCCTCTTGCCCACCTCTTTTTGCATTGAAAGAAAGTTGCTTTTCATACTCGGCTCGTATAACGTGTTGAGCATTGGCTCTTTCTTTGTTTATTTCATCAACAAACCTATCTAGCTTGTCCATTCTTTGATAAAGTTTGTCTAATTCTGTACTGTTTTTGTTAAATGATTGGGTCATCAATATCATCGCTTCGTTTAAGTCCTTTAACGCTTCGCTAGAAGAAGCTAATACCTCATTCGCATTTTCCTGTAAATACTTCCCTAGCAGTAGTGTGTTATTTCCCCACTCTGTTGTAATGGCTTGTTCTAAGTTCGTAAAGCGGGTTGCCATCGCCTCTTCCGCTTGGTTACTTTTAGCCAACAACACACCTACCCCAAAAACCGCCCCCAAGCTAGCAATAAACCCCATCGTCGCCAAAACCAACGTGCCTCTATTGCTAGCAGGGTCAACCTTTGTGGTAATAATAACAGGCTGTGGTACTAGCTTCGGCTTGGTTGTAACTTCAAACGTATCGCTTTTATGCTTTTTGAGGGCTTTACGTTTAGTGTTTGGTGGTTTTTCGTGCTTTTTTCCTTCCTTCAACGCCTTGTTCTCAACTATTTCGTTATCAGCAGAAGCCCTCGCTTGCTCAACAAAGCTTTGGGTTTTTTGCAGTAGTATTGCTTTACGAGGGGTAATGGCATCCATTAACAGAGGAACTCCTTAGAGAGAGAGAGAGAAGTTATTGGTTTATTGTCTAACAAACAGATAAACGTCTGTACAATTGCTTTTGTGCTAAAATAGCATCAACCATTTTAACCTGTTATCACCGCAAAGAAAAGAACGCACTAAGTTATGATGATGATGAAAATTTCGACCCTATTTGCCTCTACCTTACGAGATGTACCTGCCGATGCCGAAGTCGTCAGCCACCAACTATTACTACGGGCGGGCTACATTCGCCGAATTACCAGTGGCGTTTACAGCTACCTACCTCTCATGTGGCGAACCCTTCAAAAAATTAGCACCATCGTTCGGGAAGAAATGAACCGTGCCAATGCCCAAGAATTGCTGATGCCCATTCTGCAACCTCGGGAATTATGGGAATCTTCAGGGCGATGGAGCGTTTATGGCGATGAGCTAATGCGGTTAAAAGATCGCCACCAGCGGGATTTTTGCCTTGCCCCAACTGGCGAAGAAGTGATTACGCAATTGGCACAAATTGAAGTGAAATCTTACAGGCAGTTGCCCTTGAACCTTTACCAAGTTTCTAATAAATACCGCGATGAGCGTCGCCCTCGGTTTGGGTTACTTCGGGGACGTGAATTTATTATGAAAGATGCTTACAGTTTTCACGCCAGCCAAGCCTGCTTAGACCGTGAATACGATGTAATGGCAGAGGCTTACACGGCTATTTTTAACCGCTGTGGCGTAAAAACCAAGATGGTTGCCAGTGATTCTGGGGCGATTGGCGGAGCCGTTAGTCATGAATTTATGATGTTGACAGGGTATCAAGCCGAAGCTCAACAATCGGGTGAAAACGATGTGGTTCATTGTGAAACTTCGGGGTATGCCGCTAATAGCGAAAAGGCCACCTCTATTCCGCAACCGCTAGCAGTTGATGGGGCGGAACCATTTAGCCAGTATAACGGTGCAACCAAAGTGGAAACGCCTTATACCGATAGCATCGAAAAGTTGTGTAAAAAGTTAAAATGCTCTGCAGAAGTGATTTGCAAAACACTCTTATATGTAAAAGATGATACCGATTTTATCGCCGTGTTAATGCGGGGCGATTACGACGTTGAAGAAACGAAATTGAAGAATACCTTGGGTGCCTTAACCCTTCGTATGGCGACAGAAGACGAATTAACAAGGCTTTACGAAACAAAAAAAGGCTTCGTTGGCTATTATGAGGCTTTATGTTTAGGTGAAACGGTCGATTTAACGAGCGTTCAAGGCAAAGAGGGTACGCCCGTTAGCCTGCTGGTAGATAAAACCGTCGTCCCCATGAAAAACTTTGTCATTGCCAACATGGAAGCCCATGTTCACTGGGTTAATGCCAATTGGGCTAGCAATTGTTGCCAAACAGAAGGCATTACTGTAGCCGATGTTCGCACCGTGAAGGCGGGCGATTTATGCGTAGAAAGTAATCAGCCGTTAAGCATTACTCGAGGCATTGAAGTTGGCAATATCTTTCAGTTGGGAACGAAGTATTCCGAAAGCATGCAAGCCTCTTACACTGCCGAAGATGGCACGGAGCAACCGTTTGTGATGGGCTGCTACGGCATTGGCGTTAGCAGAGTAGCCGCTGCCGCCGTGGAACGTTACCATGATGCGAATGGGATTATCTGGCCTACGGCGATTGCTCCTTACCAAGTGATTATCGTGCCAGCCAACGTAAAAGATGAAACCCAATGGGCATTGGCAAATCAGCTTTATGCCGAACTGAAAACGGTCTTGGGCGATGACGTATTGCTAGATGACCGTGATGAACGGGCGGGCGTGAAGTTTAAAGATGCCGATTTAATGGGCTTTCCGTTAAGAATTACGGTCGGCAAATTGGCTGGCGAAGGCAAGGTAGAAGCCAAGCTTCGAGCATCGAAAGACCTTATTATTTTAGATGCCAATGAAGTTTCCACCCAAGTTAAAACTCTGTTAGCCGAGTGGGACGCTCTTTCTTGGGAGCCTCCTGTTGTTTAAAAAAAACGGGCGGATGCAATCCGTCCCTACAAATACCCTGATATAGAAAAAGGACTTTACCCTATGATGATGACTATTTCCCTCTTTGAAACCATTGCCCAACACGGCCACGAAGGCGTTTTAACCTGCTACGATGCTAAATCTGGCCTAAAAGGGTTTATTGGCTTGCACAATACCACATTAGGTCCTGGCTTGGGCGGTTGCCGTGTGATGCGGTACGCTTCTGAAGCCCCCGCCTTTGCAGATGTGTTAGCCCTTTCCGAAGCGATGACGTATAAAAACAGCTTGGCTGGCTTACCTTATGGTGGCGGAAAAGCCGTTATTTGGTTACAAGAAGGACAGGAAAAAACACCTGAATTGATTGATGCCATGGGGCGGTGCATCAAATCGCTCAACGGTAGTTACTTCACCGCAACGGATATTGGCTCAACCAGTGCGGATATGAAACGCATGAAGGCAATTTCCCCTTACGTTTCCGCTCTTTCCCCTGAAGACGGTGGCTTGGGCGATTCCGCTATTTTAACAGGCTTGGGCGTTTACCAAGGTATTCGGGCAGCGGTAAAACACAGGCTAGGTAAAACGTCGTTAGATGGCGTAAAAATTGCCATTCAAGGGGCAGGAAAAGTAGCTTACCATATGTTAAGCCACCTAACCCAAGAAGATGTAACCGTTTACATTACAGATACGAATGCCGAAGCTATTGCTAAGTGTCAAGCCGCTTACCCAAACATTAAGGTAGTGGCTCCTACCGAAATTTGGCATCAGTCCGTGGATATTCTTTCCCCTAACGCTATTGGCGGAACCATTACCAATGAAGTGCTAGCCAACACAACGGCTACAATTATTGCGGGTGGTGCCAATAACCCCTTGAGTCATAAAGGGGTTGCTACAACGGCAGCCACTGCGGATATTTTGTTTGCCCCTGATTTTGCGATAAATTCGGGTGGTGTTATTGTACTAAGTACGGAATTAGCTAAAGGCACCATTGAAGAAGCTAAAGCTAAAACGTTGGGTATTTATGATACGGCGTTAAAAGTGTTTGAAGTGGCAGAAGCCAGAAAAATCAACACGTTAGAAGCAGCGATTGCTTTAGCTAAAGAAAACATTGCTAACCACGCCAAAGGCTAATTCGTTGTTATAGCATAGCTCACTGATTGGATAGAAAATTGGTAGGAGAAGACCAAGAGGGTCTCTCCTGCCAATCGAACCCTTGTATTAGCCCGCCCATGATTTAAAGCTAAATACGCTATTCCCATTTGAAAATAGTATACGCTTCCCAACCAGTGCGGAAGGTTCATTATTTTTGAGTTTAAACTGATATTACTAGTTTCAAACCATATGCAGTTGGGAATAGGCTGGTGCGAGCGTAGCGAAGCAGGGCAATTAGGGAGCCTCTAGCTTCCGCCCAAGCCTATTTTCAACGTGCAAGCC
>JAPLIO010000097.1 GCA_026389055.1 Candidatus Melainabacteria bacterium
ACCAACGCCAACGAACCACCCGCACTGCAAGCCCAAAATAAAGAATTAGATGTGTTATGGTCTAGCAGACAAAACAGAACGTCTCTGTTAAGAGAAGAAACCAACCCTGCCTTCGTATTAGGGGCTGGTTTTTTAGCAGGTGTCGTAGTAACCACATTAGCTTTTTGGTTAATTTTTAGCCCTTCGTCTAATCCGTTTCAAACTGCAGGCAACCACTCTACACCTAAAGTTGTAGACCAACACCAAACCGTTGAACCCGATGCACCCCCTGCCAGTACAACGACTGAAACAACCACCAACCCAAGTGTTGACCCCAATGCACCTATCGCCAAAGGCACTACTTACAAAGTAAAAAGTGGCGATAACTTAGGGGCTATTGCGTTAAGCGTTTACGGAGATGCTTCCCCTGCCATGTTAGACCGCATTTTAAAAGCAAATAAACTGGCAAATGCCAACAAACTTTCACTCAATCAGGAACTGATTATTCCCCCTAAAAATTACTAACTGCCAACCGTTGAAGCAGGGTTTATACCCCAGCTAACCTAAATAGTCAAAAAATGTAAAGATTTCTTTACTTTTTTAAGAATATATTGATATAATGATTATTATTTAGGTGCTGTTGAGAATAATGGGCTGGTGGTGCAGATTCTAGGAATGCGGAACGGACTGATGGGCGTGTAGCCTAACTACATAACCTAAGGAGTACCGCAAATGACAACGAAGATGCCCATCAGAGCGTTATTATCAACAGTAGCTAGGATTTACATCCTTCTTCAACCGTATAGGGAGCTAGCAACTTCGTGTCATCACCCGCCCAATTGCCGTTCTATTCCCTTGCTGCTACTGCTTCCACGTTGCCTACTGAATTATTGTTAGCCGTTGAAGAATTAACAGGTATCACAACCTTACCGCTAAGAACAATGTCTGCCAACACACCCATCGAAATCATCAACACAATATCTAACCCGCAACCGCTTGAAAACCCTGAAGGGTCTGTTGCGTTACCGAAGTTAGCTCCGCCCAAAAGAATGGCGAGACAAAAGAAAACCCTAGCGTTTGCAAGTTCTCAGCCCGCAAACCCTTCTCGTTTAGCTATGCGATTGGTCAATGAACCCGCCATTGAAGGGGCTTGGCCCGATGAAGCTCCGTTTGCTTTGCCTAAATGGCAGAAACGCACGCAAGGTCAGTCTCGGTCTGCGTGGTTGCGTGAAGCCGTTATCATTGGGTTGATGGCAACCAGAACGGTTGTTAATGCCTTTACCCATTCAGAACCTTGGGTTTATAAAGCCCTACAGGCCAGTGTGGTAGGTGTTTTGTGTTTAAATATTTTCTTTGGATGCATTAATGTGGGGCATCAGCTAATTATGGCGAGCGTACAACGTCCGTATGCGGAACAATTAGCCAACGAAACGAAAAGCAGACACCATGAAATTGAACAAAGCTTAGTGGCGTTGAAAAAGGGCGAAGGCGTGGAAATGCTAGCTCGTGGGTATATGGATATGGTTGAACCCAACCAAGTGTTGGTAAAAGTTCGCTAATTTTTTTTCTAGGGGTGTTATTCTGCAATTTCAATACCTGATGAGGTAAGCGTAATAGCCTGATACAGGTTATTAGCAGGCTTCTGCCACCCCACTTTTTGCGTGGCGGATTTATTCCCCAGCCAAAGCAGATGTTTTCCTTGCATTGCTAACAAACAAACTTGCCAACGTTCCTTTTTTGCATGGCTACACCACTGAGGCTTCACCGAAAGAGTAGAGCTAATGGTTGTTTTCACCCCCACAGCGGTCGTCCGAAGGTTCCCACTGAACGCTCGTTTCACCGCAACCGAATCTGCCGTATACACCGTAGAAAGCCCCCATTCCTGCTTAGCAACCCCCAACCCCGCCAGCGGATTACTTTTAGACGCTTTCCCTTTAGCAGACCGCTTCGTTCTGGGTGGTGCATTCAAAACGATTACCATTTTGGGCAACGCCAGTTGTTTCTGAAATAAAAAGGCGGAAACCGATTGCACATCTCTGGCAGAAAACTGAGCAGGCAACACCGCTAGCGTTTGAGCCGATTTCCCTGATGTAGCCAACAAATAGACAGATTTTGAGGCAGAAAGCGGTAAGAAATACACCGATTGAAAAGGCGAAACACCACCCGCCGTTGCCTTTTCTACCCGATGATTCACACTTTTCGTTTTGGGTTGAGCAATGGCGAC
>JAPLIO010000057.1 GCA_026389055.1 Candidatus Melainabacteria bacterium
CCCCTTCGGTGGACGGAACGCATCGGCAGCTGCAGAGCAAATGCGATGGTCGTTCCTAATGGTGGGTTTGAACTCTTACGCTATTTAAACTTTTAATGGGTATTAACAACAACAATGCGGAACGCTTGATAACTTTGGGCTAGGGCTTTTTACGGGGAGGGGTATTTGACCACCCCCCAAACCCCGTGTTAAAATCAAACAACCGATTGCTTAATGTTACGGACTCTTCTTAGAAAGCTCTACCCCTATGCCGACTGAAACCCTTCTACCCACTAGCATTCAACCCAATGTTACCGCCACTATTGGCAATACACCCTTAGTTTTTTTAAACGCCATAGCCGAAGGGCTTTCCGCCAAAATCGCCCTCAAACTGGAATCTCGGTTACCTGGGGGTAGCGTCAAAGATAGAATCGCCTACAATATGCTGATTACCGCTGAAAGAGCAGGGTTAATTGAAGCAGGCAAAACCACGCTAATTGAACCAACTAGCGGTAATACGGGCATTGCCTTAGCGATGTTAGCGGCGTTAAAAGGCTATCAGCTTATTCTCGTTATGCCAGAAAGCATGAGCCTTGAACGCCGAGCATTATTATTAGCCTACGGAGCCGAAGTTCGGCTAACCCCAGCTTCTGCAGGCATGAAGGGGGCAGTGCAATACGCCAAAACCTTGGCTAAAAACACCCCCAATAGTTTTGAATTACAACAGTTTGAAAACCCCGCCAACCCTGCCATTCACTACCAAACAACAGGCCCTGAAATTTGGCAGGCATCGCAAGGTAAGGTAGATGTATTTATTTCTAGCGTAGGAACGGGTGGCACAATTACTGGTGTGGGGCGTTATTTGCGAGAACAAAACCCCGCTATAGAACTGATTGCCGTCGAACCTTCCGAAAGCCCCGTGCTTTCTGGTGGGCAACCTGCTCCGCATAAAATTCAAGGCATCGGGGCAGGGTTTATTCCCGCTATTGTAGATACCACCTTGTTTTCAAGCATTGAAACTGTTTCTAGCGAAGAGGCTTTAAGTATGTCTCGGCGGTTGGCACGAGAAGAGGGGTTACTTTCGGGTATATCAACAGGGGCGAATGTGGCGGTGGCTTTACGGTTGGCTGCGTTACCTGCTTATGCGGGTAAGATGATTGTAACGGTGCAATGTTCGGGGGGTGAACGGTATTTGAGTTCTGCCTTATTCGCCCCGATGCTGGAAGAAGCGAAATCGTTACCTGTTACAGCACTGTAAAAAGCATTAGTTTTTTATTTTTTGCTACTACCACGCCCTGAAGAACCAAACCCTCTGCCAGAACTTCCGCCACCCCAAAAACTACGGCTACTACCATCGGCATGTTTAAAAACGCCCCCACTCCCTCCAGAGCCTCTTCCTCTGCTACTTCTGCCAAAAGAAGAAGAAGGGTAACTGGTATGGGTCGTTGTGCTATGGGTGTAGTCATCACCGTAATAATGATGATTGTTAATGGTGGTGCCTCTTCTACTACCATAGCCACCATAAGGGCTACCGTTGTAATAATGATGATGATAATCTCTGCCACCGCCACTAATGGCGTTGCCAATGGCACTGGCTACCAAATAATCTTCTAAAAAGTGTCCGCCACCATAACCGCCACCCCCGTAGTAGCCTCCGCCATAGCCACCGTATCCACCATATCCTCCGCCGTAGTAACCGCCCCCACCGTAGCCGTAAGCGTCGTCTCTGTACCTAGAAGAATAGCCACCATCGCCCCCTGTATTGATAACAGTGGTGCTAGGGTATACTTTGGTTTGGGGTGTACCCTCCGCATCAATGGCGGTTTCTACTAGATACCCAGCGTTTTGCTCCCGTTCCGCTTTAGATTTTTGAAGCAAAGCAGGAATCACACCCACCAACGCTCCAATGGTTGCACAAACACCAATCACGATGCCAGCTCGAGGAGCCGAATCCCATTTTGCTATGCCTGTACCAAAAATATCTAAAATACCGTGAGCAATATCATCAAAAAATACAGAGATACCCCCAATAGCCGCCCCACCAATGCCCCATTTGGCAACGGTACCGAATTTGCTTTCCCAAAACCCTTCTTTTGGGGGCGGAGGCACAATCAGGTTGACAGACGGTTTAGCGATAGCCGTTTCTTTCGTCGTAACTGGACTGGCAGATTTTTCAAATTTATCTGCTTTGGCACTGGGTTGCACGACGATTTTATTCGTTTGAATATCGGCAGTGTTATCATCGTCGTCGTCAATTTCTGCCCGTAGCCGAGGGCTTGCTAATAGTGGGTTTGGTGCCATTGTCTTCATAACAAGGGGGGTCGTACTAATCATTTTTCTTACATCCTTTTAAAAAACAGGGTTTCATCTATACAACGTTATGGAGGGATTAAACCCACTGCGGTTAAATTTGTGCTAGTAGCGTAGTAATCTTAATATTTGGCTTTTT
Source organism: Candidatus Melainabacteria bacterium (assembly GCA_026389055.1). Lineage (GTDB taxonomy): Bacteria > Cyanobacteriota > Vampirovibrionia > Vampirovibrionales > JAJTHC01 > JACEUU01. Next base: position 2,429 of record JAPLIO010000057.1, read on the forward strand.
TCTTGATACCAATTAACAGTTAAAATAGCGTAAGAGTTCAAACCACCCAGTAGGAACGACCATCGCATTTGCTCTGC
>JAPLIO010000079.1 GCA_026389055.1 Candidatus Melainabacteria bacterium
TATTTTAAGTTATCGTATTATGGGGTTTGAACGCCAGCAAAACGGAGACTATCTACCGCCCGCTCATTATCCTGCAATGGCATTGGTTACGGCTTCAACGCATGATTTACCCACCGTTCAAGGCTTTTGGCAGGGAACGGATATTACGTTGCGAAGCCAATTGGCGTTGTTCCCCACCGAAGAAGCCCAGCAACAGGAACGAGATAGTCGACCGCACCAACGGCAGGTGTTGTTGAATGCGTTAATTCATAATGGGTTGATGCCTGAAGGGTTTAGCCATAATCAAGCAGATTATTCGCAAGGGGAAGCGTTGCCAACGCCTGTTTATGAAGGCGTTCAGCAGTTTTTACAGGCGACCCCTGCTAAGTTGCACATGGTAGCCTTAGAAGATGGGTTGGGTTTAACAACGCAACTGAATATGCCCGGTACCACCACGGAACATCCTAATTGGCGACGTAAGGTGTTAGTGCCTTTGCAACAAGCGTTAGAAGCCAGCATGGCTTGGCGAAAATAACGATTTTTTGATGCATTCATACCAATTCAATAATTCAATAGCGTATTTTGTCATTCTGAACGACCGTGAAGAATCCCCTTAGGCAAACACAGGAGATGTTTCGCATTCGCTCAACATGACGCTATTTAAACTTTAAACTTTGAATTGTTCTTATCAATCTTTGAACCTAGAATGAATAGCAGGAAGGCTTAACCCCTGTTTTAACAGTTGCAGTAAACCTGCCGCTTCTAGGTAAGAGGCTACCTCAAAAAACAACCCCTGTTGTTGCAATTGCTTAATTGTTGCTCCATCCAACAACGCATCCATCGGTAAATTCAAAACCGTTTGATTATCATTGACCGCAATAATGGGTACCTTGTTCTGCAAACAAGCCAAAACGGGCACGCCACCCATGCTATTAGCAGGCACCACCAACGCCGAAAGCTGTTCTACCCGAAAGCCTTGTGCAGGCGGTATAGGAATAGGGGCTTGCATTAACCCTGTTAGCACACAGGGCAAAAACGTGGCCGTTATAAATTCAGCAGCGGTAGCAGGGGCAACCAACCCATCCCGACGAGGCTGGGCTTCTTCCCAATCAAAAACAGGGGCGTTGGCACAAGGTACTTGCACCGCATGGCAAAGCGTATGAGAAATAATGGCTTCCAACCCACCAATAGGGTCAACCCCGATGCCTTGGCTATAAGTGCTTTCTTCAGGTTCTACCAATTTGGAAACAATGGCAATAGCAGTAGCCCCTACAGCGATGAGTTCCTTGGCTGGTGTGATGGCACTATGAGGGTTACGCCACTGCCCAGCCGAAGCCCCTGAAGGCTGAAGTTCAATGGTTAATTCTAGCGGTTCGGTGGTTTCCTTCACCCCGATGATAGGCACCCCATAAACGGTATTAACGGCATTCAACGTGTTGCGTTGCAGAATATTCATGCCCGCTTCCATGCCCGAATCTAAAATAACGCCCAATTGGTGCGTGCGGGGCGGAGAAGCCAAGCCTACCGCCCCTTTAAACCAAGCATCTAACCAGTAGCCTTCAACATACCACGCATTAGCAGGCAGCTTCTGGAAACTAGCCGCATTGGCTACATTGGGATGCGTAATTAACCAATCGCAACAGGAAGCCAGCAGATTGAGGTAAACCGTCGCATCGCCCCCAAAACCACCAACAGAAGCCCCTACGCCCGTAGGAATAACCATCGCTACTGCAAAAGGCGGTTTAAAAACAGAGTGTGGGGTTGTGAAAAAAGGGTTCATCTTTTTTTAGTGAGTGTCCGATAAAGGAGGACCTGTGTAAGTAGCCACATAGGGTAGCTGCCTGAAATGCCCTGAAAAATCTAGACCGTAGCCTACAACAAAGGTGTTTTCAATACTAAAAGCCACAAAATCAACAGTAATATGCTGGGCTTCGGGTTTTCTCGCTGTGGGTTTATCTAAAAACACGGCTAATTTTAACGAAGCCGTCTGGTGTAAATCTTTCAAATATGAAACCAAAAAACTGAGCGTTAAGCCCGTATCAATAATATCTTCTAAAATCAGCACATGCTTGCCTTCTAGGCTGGGCAGGGTTAAATCCACCGTTTTTACCTTGCCAGAACTTTGCGTGTTATTGCCATAGCTAGCCAAACGGATAAATTCCACCTTGACGGGCACTTTCAGGTGTTTGACTAAATCAGACAAAAACATGAAAGATCCCTTGAGTACACAAATAATGGTCAATTCATCCACGCCTTCGTAAGTTTCATTCAGCTGTTGAGCTAGGGCTTGTACTCGGTTGGCAATGGTGGATTCGTTCAAATATAAGTTAAGATGGGTAGCCACTTGGGCAACGGCAGGCGATAGGTGAGCCAATTGCTCTGCTGAAAAAATGGTTAAGGGCGAAATTGTTGTGTTGTGCTGAGAATCGGTTAGAGGGATCATCATGGTGAAGGGATTGTCCAGAAAGAGGGGTGGGGTTCAGAGATATTACCTAGAATTATAGGGAAGAAGTAGCTTAAACGCAACCTGTTACCGTTTTTAATACCCGTTTAAACTAGAAATAGCTTAACATCTTGGAGCGGGAGGGTTTCAAACCCTCCCCTACATAAAACAATACGATTCCTAACCAAAATGTATAACACGCATTATTGCTCAGTTCTGGCTAGAAATTTCAGATTCAAACCATAGGTAGTTGGAGACAGGCTGGTGCGAGCGAAGCGAAGCAGGGCAATTAGGGAGCCTCTAGCTTCCGCCCAAGCCTGTTTTCAACGTGCAAGAAAACCAATCAACCCTTGAGAGGGGTTTTTTAAGGGGTACGGGTGGAAGCCTCCCTAGCATTTTCGGGGGGTGTCGGGGGGTGGTCAAACCACCACCCCCTGACAAACCGACCAGCGAAAGTTGGGAACGGCAATCGATTATAGAAGAAGGCACTCAATCTTTGAATTGGGTTAAATCTTGTACAATATCGTCAAACGTTTCAAACGGGGTGTGGGAAATACCCAGTTTCACGCAATCTGCCGCTAAGCTACTATTGGCAACGGCATAAACCCTACAAGCCACTTTCGCCATACCAACATCCGTTACACTATCGCCAATCACAATACGGTAAAACTCATCCGCTACCCATTGGTCTAAAATTTCCACCTTGCAACAAGCACAATTCCCGCACAGTTCGCACTGTTTCGGGGCATAAGGCAGATGAAGTTTTAAATTAGTAGATTCAACCGTTTCAGCCAGTTGGTTAGAGAATAAACGAAACTGCCCCGCCCACGGAGCCAATTTCGGTGCAATGAAGGCATCGACCCCGCCTGAAACCACCCAAAAGGGGATGTTATACTGTTGCCGAAACTGCATGAAGGCATCAAACCCCGCCCGAAGGGGAATGTGGGCAAGGTTAAAGTCAATCATGGCTTGCTTTTGGTGGGCAGGAATAAGCCCATACAGTTGCTGAATACCTTCGTGGATGCTAAGCGTGCGGGTTTCTAAAATGGCGTGGGCAATGGCTTTCCATTGCGGTGGGGCAAACTGCTTCATGGTTTGCACAATGGCGTCTTCTTGGGTAATGGTGCCATCGTAATCAGAAAAAATGACAATTGGTTTGCCGTTGATGGTAAGTGATTGCGGTGAGGGTAAAATCATGGTGAAACAGTTTCTTTCAAGGCGTTTAAGACGAATTTAAAATTTTTAATGTCGTATCAACCCGTAGGAACGACCATCGCATTTGCTCTGCAGCTGCCGATGCGTTCCGTCCACCGAAGGGGCAAAAAGAACATCCCGCCGTCAATGCCCGTCTGGTGGCATAGGCGGGTGGCTTTTTGGGGGTTTTTAGGGGCTTGCCCCTGACAAACCAGCCAGCTAAAGCGAGGAACGACAATCGATTTGAGAACAGGGCATTTAATGTGTGAATAGGTATCAGACGAATTAACAGGCTTGAGTTTATCACAAATGGTAACAATCTTCGTTAAAAATATCGCATTTTTTTTGTTTTCATGGTTTCATACCTATAGGTTTTCAAAAAAAAGCAAGTTATATCCCAAACCCGATACAAAAAATTACATTGATTTGGAGGACTCCGAAGGTGGCGATAGAGATGACACTTCCTGAATTACAACTGCCTCGTTTAAGCGATTTGTCTGAAAGCGTCAAGCTTTTTACAGGGCGTGCCAACCCTGAACTAGCCGAAGAAATCGCCGCTTATTTGAATACATCCATTAGCCCTTGCGTGGTTAAAAACTTTAGCGACGGTGAATTATATGTTCGCATTAACGAAAGCGTTCGGGGCGATGACGTGTTTGTCATTCAACCCACCTGTAACCCTGTTAACGATAATTTAATGGAAATGCTGATGATTATTGATGCCTTAAAACGAGCATCAGCCAAATCCGTAACCGCCGTTATTCCGTACTTCGGGTATGCTCGGCAAGATAGAAAAACCTCAGGACGTGAATCCATTTCAGCCAAGTTGGTAGCCGATTTAATTACCACTGCTGGTGCTAGCCGTGTACTAGCCATGGATTTACACACGGGACAGCTTCAAGGCTTCTTCAATATTTTGACAGACCACTTGTATGCAACACCTGTACTTTACAACTATTTGATTTCTCGTCCGCTTTACAATCCAGTTATTGTTAGCCCAGATGCTGGTGGTGTAGAACGTGCAAGAGTATACGCTAAAAAATTAGATTGCCCTATTGCCATTATTGATAAACGGCGTACCGCCCATAACGTGGCGGAAGTTTACCATATTATTGGGGAAGTTGAAGGGCGTACCTGTATTTTGGTTGATGATATGATTGACACGGCGGGTACCATTTGTTCTGGGGCTAAATTGCTGATGGAACGGGGTGCTAAAGATGTTTATGTCGTTGCTGCCCACGCCGTATTTTCGGGCCCAGCGGTGGAACGTTTAGTGGCTTCTCCCATTACGGAAGTGATTGTAACGGATTCTATCCCCTTGAGCGATGCGGCAAAATCGGTTTCAAAAATCAAACAAATTTCTATTGCTAGCTTACTAGGTGAAGCGATTGCTAGAATTCACGATTCTGAATCTGTTTCAGCCATGTTTAGCTAAAAACTGAATTCTTTTTTCATAAATCAATGCCTCATCTGTTATACTCAGATGAGGCATTGATTCTAATTGGCTTCTTTAAATTAATTTTCCATTTATATCATAATTGTTGGTTTGTACCACATTACCATTGGCATCAAGGTCTACCCAAGTTTTCAAAGTTTTACCGTCTGCTTGGTAGGTTGCGTAATTATCTAATTTGGCGGATTCAAGTAAGAAGTGTTCCACAAGGGGTGGAACGGCTAAGCTACGGCATGTAGCAC
>JAPLIO010000120.1 GCA_026389055.1 Candidatus Melainabacteria bacterium
AACTGGTTAAGCCTTGATATAATTGGTCTATAACCGTACCTGAAGTTAAATCTACAGCTAAGGCAGGGTCTAGCGTGGGGGGTTCGGTTCCCAAATTGAGGGTTAATAGCTGGGCGGGCTTAACGGCTGGCGGATTATTTTCAGTAGAAGTTGACGGTTTTTGCCATAGCAACCACCCCACAACACTACTGGCAACGGCTAGTAGTAGTAGTAATAAACTGAGTGGTTTTAATCGTAATAACATCAATAGACCTCTTGCATGACTCAATATCTGGGGTATCTTCGTTGTCATTTGCGGTACTCGAATTCTTATGTACTTCTGTGTACACCGCAAATTCTCCGTTCCTCATTCCTAGAATCTACACCCACCTCTTGAGTCATGCAAGAGGTCTAATGGCAGACCAAGGGTATCTCGTTTATTCTACCGTATAGATAGGGTTGGGTAATTTAAATTGATAGGTTCCTCGGCAATCGCCCCGCAAATCAGAAGCTTGGTCGCCAATCAACATCCAAACTTTCACGCCAGATTGGGCTTCTAGCCCGCACCGATGCGTTTGCTTAAATTCTATGGCGGTTTTGCCTTCGGTGTAGATATCGGGCTTCATTAAAACAGGTACGGTGGTTGGCAACCCTAAACGCATCAGGTTTTGAAGGGTAGATGCCCGCTGGGCTTCTCTTCTACCGCTTAAAAAGGCAAAAGGTATTTGATTCATTCTTAAAAATCTGATGAAATTTAAACTGCCTGCAACGGCGGGAGCATCGCCCAATAATAGCCACTGTTTCCAAAGCTCTGGTTTATAATCACCATAAGCAATGAAGTAGGCACGGTTATCTAGCACCGTTTCATCTAAATCCAACACCACCCAACCGATGGTTTCGCCTACAGATTTCGCCCGTTCAACGGTAGTAATGGCGGTTTGATAGACCGTTTCCAATTGTTGTTGATGCGTGAGTAAGAAGGAATGGTACAACCCAACCCTTAGTGGGCTAAGGTCTTCTTTACTAGGGGCTAGTTGGGGCAATTGCTCGTTTTTTTGAGGACTAATGGGTTTAACTGCAAGAGCTTCAATGCTTGTAGCAACAGAGCTTAACCCAGCACAAAGGCAAATGATTAGAAGGGTATTAAAACAACGTTTTAGCATGGGAAAAACTCCAACTTTGAGGGCTAACCCGCCCACTCTTCGCTGGCAACAACGGTGCCAAGCACTTCACCTTGCAATAGGCGTTTAATGGCATTGGGGGCGTTAAAATCAAACACTAAAATGGGTAGTTGGGTTTCCTTACAAAGCGAAATGGCGGTTTGATCCATCACTTTCAAATCTCTCACCAATACGTCATCATAGGTAATGCGTTCAAAGCGTTGAGCATTGGCGTTGGTTTTAGGGTCGCTATCGTAAACGCCATCTACGCCATTTTTTGCCATTAACATCACGTCTGCATTGATTTCAGCGGCTCTGAGGGCAGCGGTGGTATCGGTAGAAAAGAACGGATTCCCTGTTCCGCCCCCGAATACAACGACTCTTCCTTTTTCTAGGTGGCGAATGGCTCTGAGGCGAATGTAAGGCTCGGCTACTCTATCCATCCCAATGGCTGTCATCATACGGGTTTCAACTTGTTTGTTTTTTAGTACACCTTGTAATACTAGGGCGTTTAGAATGGTGGCTGTCATCCCCACATAATCTGCAGCGGCACGTTCCATGCCCAGCTTTGTGCTGTTTTGAACGCCTCTGAAAATGTTACCACCGCCCACAACAATGGCAATATCTACGCCCATTTCTCTGGCTTCCCGAATTTCATCGCTAATTTTTGCTACTACTTCAGGTTTAATGCCGTAACCTTGGTCGCCCATTAACGCTTCTCCGCTAATTTTCAACAAGATGCGTTTAAATCGGGTGGGTTGTTTGGCAGTAGCTGGTGCGGTTAGGGTGCAAGCTTCGGTAGTAGATGACATGGGCGAGAATACCTTTATGGGTGTAATAGTGGGAAGAGAGTCTATAAAATGAAACTTTATTAGAGAGAAAACGAGTTTTTACAATAATAGAGGATTTTTGCTGATTAAAACAAAAATCCTCTACTGATAGAAAGTTTAGTCAGTGCAGTTACACAGAGGATGAAACGACTGATTAGCGACCTGCAGCAGCAGCGGCAGCAGCTAAAATCAGCGGATCTTCTTCGGTTTCAACGTTGGCTACGGCGGTTTCGCCTAAAGCATACCGTACAAACCGAGTTAAGGCAACTGTATCAGCAACGGTTTTAGACAATTCAGTCAACACGTCGCCCACTTTTTTGCTAGGATCTTTCACGAATTCTTGCAATAAAAGCACTCTGCCAGCCAAGTTTTTTTCAACTCTGCCTTCGACAATTTTAGCCCGAATGGCTTCAGGCTTGTTTTGCAAATCTTCTTTACCCATTTCAATGCGAGATTCTTCGGCAACTAAATCACCAGGAATTTCGTCTCTTGAAACGAACTCAGGAGCGTAAGCAGCAATTTGCATGGCAATATCTTTAGCTACTTGGGCTACAGTTGGGTTTTGGACGGTTGCAGCGTTGCTAAAGGTTAATTCAAGCAATACGCCAATTTTGCCCGCACCGTGAATGTAGCTATGTAATAAGCCTGTACCAGCTAAATCAAAGCGAACAATTCTAGCGATACCCATATTTTCTTTAACCGCACCAATGGTATCGGTTAGTAATTCTTTGATGGTACCAGTGGCTGTAGAAGCAGCTAATAACGCATCAACGGAATCATAAGAAGTTGCAATAGCAGTGTCAGCAATAGCGTTGACTAAGTTTAAGAAGCGTTCGTTGTTGGCGGAAAAATCCGTTTCACAGTTAACTTCAACCAATACGGCACTGTTGCCTTGTGTACGGCTAACAACTTTACCTTCGGCGGTTGCTCTGGAAGCTTTCTTTTCAGCTGTAGCAGCCCCTTTTTGACGCAAAATTTCGACGGCTTTGTTAATATCGCCTTCCGCTTCAGTTAAAGCAGAGCGAACTTCCATTAAGCCAGCCCCCGTTTTTTCACGGAGAATTTTAATTTGTTCTACAGAAATGGCCATCATGTTGACAAAATCCTTTAAGACGAGTGGGTAAACTAAATAATAGAATAGCGTTCATTAAAAGGAACTAACGGTTACAGTTTAATTAAACCAATCAATCCGTTAGTTCCTAGCAATGTATCAGTACTAAGAAGCAGTTGGAGCTGGCTCTTCAGCTTCAGCAACAACCACAACGGCAGGAGATTCAGCTACAGCAGCTTTAGCTCTGGCTGCAACGGCAGCGTCAGCCACTTTTTTTGCTTCATCTTTTTGCCCTGCAATATGTGCTTCACGAAGGGCTTTGCCTTCTAAAACAGCTTCTGCTAAGCGGGTTACAATAAGGTGAACGGCTTTTAATGCGTCATCGTTACCAGGTACGTTGAATTGGCACAAGGAAGGATCTGCATTGGTATCCAACAAACAAATGGTTGGAACGCCTGCTTTTTTCGCTTCCATTACGGCGTTTAATTCTTTTTTCTGGTCGATAACAACCATCGCACCTAGTTCACCACGAAATTCTTTCAAACCACCCAATGAACGGGTTAATTTGGCTAAAGAACGACGATGAACAGCGGCTTCTTTTTTGCCTACTTTTTCAAAGTGTCCGCTAGCTTCCATGTCTTCCAATTCACGCAAGCGGGCAATTCTCGTTTTAACAACAGCAGCGTTGGTTAATGTACCACCCAACCAGCGTTTGTTTACATACAAGGCACCCACTCTATCGGCTTCGCTAGCAACAATATCATGAGCCTGTTTTTTACTGCCCACAAATAAAATCTTTTTGCCTAAAGCGGATTGTTGCTTAACAAACTCGTAAGCTTGTTCAAACAACGGCACGGTTTGGGTTAAATCAATAATATAAATACCGTTACGTTTGCCCCAAATATAAGGCTTCATTTTGGGGTTCCAACGGTTGGTTTGGTGACCGAAGTGAACGCCGGCTTCCATCAATTCTTCAAGCGTAATAGCTGGCATATCAAAAGCTTCCTATTTTACTGATAATAAATACACGAAACGTTAATCAATTCAGCAAACTGTAATTGTTTAACGGGCTCTATTAACCAACGCCAGAGAAGCCGATTAATAGAAACAACAAGGGGCGAATAACCACCAACGAAGATTTATTCGTAGGTGTAAGGCAAAATGCTGGAAGCTCTTGCACGTTTAATAGCTTTGGTTAAGCGACGTTGAAAGAACGAGCTAACACCTGTAACCCGACGTGGCAAAATTTTTCCGCTATCGGTAAGGAAACGTTTTAGTAAGGTGGCATCTTTATAGTCAATAAAATAAATTTTATTGGCTTGAAAATAACACCGCTTTTTTGGACGATCTGCCATAGTAAAGTGGCTCCATTCAAGGGTTTATAGGGTAAAAAAGGGAAACTTTCCCATAACTAGACATAAAATCTACTAGTCTAATACTTTCTAAACTAAGGCAAACATACCCATAATGCAACCACTAGAATACAATTTGGCACCGTATGGGTTGTGCTACTATAGGGGTGTTTCAATCAGCTTAACCCCTCCAGTTTAAAGGATTTCCCCCTATGTTTACAGGATTAATTCAAGCCCTCGGCACAGTTTGCCAATTAGCCCCACTTAATGAGGGGTTACTGGTTGGCGTAGAAGCACCCTTGGCGAGCCTTTCACACCCCTTAGCACTGGGCGATAGTATTGCCCTTAATGGCTGCTGCACCACGGTTATTCGGTTAGAAGGCGATGCGTTTTTTGTTGAACTTTCTAAAGAAACGCTCAGTAAAACGGCGTTTTCTGGCTTGAAACTAGGGCAACGTTTGAATTTAGAACTGCCCATTGCCCCTACTACGCCCTTAGGTGGGCATTATGTTACAGGGCATGTAGATTGTGTTTTACCGCTGGTTTCCAGTGAAGTGGTGGGCATTTGTTGGGTGCTAACCTTTGCTTTACCAGAGCGGCAGGATTTTCAAGGGTTGTTGGTGGAAAAGGGGTCTGTAGCGATTGATGGCATTAGCTTGACGGTTAATACCGTTGATTCTACTGGCTTCACGGTGTGTATTATTCCACATACAATGAACCATACCACCTTGGGAGATTTACCTGTTGACGGATTGGTACAAGTGGAATTTGATATTTTAGGCAAATATGTACAGCGTTTATTGCAAGTACAAGGGAATGTGCCAACCGCTTCTACCCCACAAACATAAAAAAATAATAGAGAAAGTTTAACCGCCCTGTAAAGCCATGGTACAATGGCTTGAATAAAGTAGTTTACTTTATAGTCCCCTTGTTTAACCCGATGGAGCAATCAACTAATGACAACTGTTACTTTTAAAGGTAATCCTATTGAATTACAAGGCACCACCGTTCAAGCCAATCAACCAGCACCTGCATTTGAATTGCTTAACGGTAGCTTGGAAACCATTACCCTTGCCAACTTCAAAGGTAAAACGGTTTTATTAAACGTTGTTCCTTCGCTAGATACGCCTGTTTGTGCTATCCAAAGTAAAACTTTCTTCAGCAAATTGCAAAATATCCCTGTTGAATTGGTAACGGTTTCTGTCGATTTACCGTTTGCCCAAAAACGTTTTTGTGGGGCAGAAAATATTGAACTGCAAACGTTGAGCGATCATCGGGAAACCAACTTTGGTATTGGCTATGGTTTATTATTGCCAAACCTTCGGTTATTAACCAGAGCGGTTATTATTATTGATGCTAATCAACAAGTAAAATATGTTGAAGTAGTACCTGAAGTAACCAACGAACCTAACTACGAAGCAGCTTTACAGGCTTTGGAGCAAGTTGTTGCAGCCAAAGTGTAACAGTATCTAAACAGATTATTTTGATGGGAGGGTTTAATACCCCTCCTGTTTTTAGTTGGTTAAAAGAAAGTAACCCCTTATGACAACGTCTAATACCAATTGACAATTTAAATAGCGTAAGAGTTAAAAGCAACCAGTAGGAACGACCATCGCATTTGCTCTGCAGCTGCCGATGCGTTCCGTCCACCGCAGGGGCAAAAAGAACATCCCCTCGTCCATGCCCTTGTGGCA
>JAPLIO010000123.1 GCA_026389055.1 Candidatus Melainabacteria bacterium
AAATGGGTTGAAATAGGGGTAGGTTTTTACTTTTTTAGCGTTTTAGGTTGGTTTTTAGTAAAAAAGACCTTCTGCTCCCTCCCTGTATACCCTTATTCCGTAACTTCATTTACCTAAATTAGCAGGTTAAAAACCACTATACTGCGGATTTAGCTTTACCTTGGTTGGCAACCGCAGCGGCAGCGGCTGCAATGGCTTCTTGGTCGCCCAAGTAGTAATGGCGGATAGGAGCTAGGGTGGCTTCATCCAATTCATAAACCAACGGCACGCCAGTAGGAATGTTCAGCTGATTAATTTCATCAGGCGTCATATTATCCAAATGCTTCACCAATGCCCGTAAACTGTTACCATGGGCAACAATCAGCACGTTTTTACCAGCCTTCACTTGCGGAGCAACCGTGGTTTGCCAATAATCTACCACACGGGTAACGGTATCTGCCAAACTTTCGGTTACAGGCAATTGAGCATCCGTCAAGCCAGCATACCGAGGGTCATGCCCAGGGTAGCGTTCGTCTGATTTTTCCAACGGCGGAGGGCTAACATCGTAGCTTCTACGCCAAATAAACACTTGCTCATCGCCATATTGGGCAGCAATTTCGGCTTTGTTCATGCCTTGCAACGCCCCGTAGTGGCGTTCGTTCAATTTCCAGCTTTTTTCAATGGGCAACCAAAGCTGTTCAGAAGCTTCCAGCAAGAGGTTTTGGGTTTTAATGGCTCGTTTTTGAAGCGATGTATACCCAATATCAAACCGAAACCCTTCGGCTTTTAGTAATTGCCCTGCTTGAGTGGCTTCATTGCACCCTTGTTCAGTCAAAGGAACGTCCATCCACCCTGTGAAGCGGTTTTCCAAATTCCACGCACTTTGCCCGTGCCGTACTAAAACCAATTTATAAACCATGATGTCAACAATTCCTTTATGATTAAAAAATAACGATGTAACTACTCAATAACTATACCAAAGACAAAACGGTTTGCGTTAGAAACAAGGTTAATTGGGCTTGAACTTGTTGGGTAACTGCTGCCAATGGCTGGCTGGCATCTATCAACCGAAACCGAGTAGGCTCTGCCTGCTGAATAGCCAAAAAGCCTTCCCGCACTTTGGTTTGAAAACTTAAGCCTTCTTGTTCTAGCCTGTCTAACGCTCCTCTTGCTACCATTCTGCTGGCTAACACTTCTGGCGAAGCATCAAACAGTAACGTACAATCAGGCACAACCCCTTGGCAAGCAATTTCATTCAACTGATGAATCATCTGCGTTGAAAGCCCCCTAGCACCGCCTTGGTAGGCCACAGAAGAATCTATGAATCGATCACACAAAACGACTGCTCCTCGTTGCAGGGCGGGTATCACCACTTCCGCAACGTGCTGGGAACGGTCTGCCATGTAAAGTAGCAATTCTGTGGTGGGTGCCATGGGTGCAGTGCCAATTTCTGCCTCCGTGGGGGTTAATAATAGCCTTCGCAACGTTTGCCCAAGGGGTGTACCACCAGGGTTTCTGGTTTGTACCACTTCAAGGGTTGGGTACGTTGCCTTTAACCAATCCACCGCTTGCTGCCATTGCGTAGTTTTTCCACTACCATCCACCCCTTCAAAGGTAATCAACTTTCCTGTATAAGCTTGAGCCATCGGGTTATCCTCTAAGTTTGGCGGGTTTGATTGAACGCTAACAAGGCTTTTAACACTTCTTTAGCAGGGTGTTCAGGCAAAACGGCTAAGCTCTTTTCTGCTTGTTGCAGATAAGTATCTGCCAATTTCTGGGTGTCTTCCACGGCATTGGCTTTTAATACAGCCGTTTGAATAGCTACACATAAGGCTTCTTGCCTTGATAAAACATCCGTCGTTTCTTCTGCCAAAGCAGGGTTACAAAGCTGAAACAACGCTTCAATAGAACCTTTTAAGGCGGTTCGTTCTGCCAAGCTTAAACTATCTGATTCTAACGCCAGTAAAATAGGTGCATTCGCCAAGCCCTGTTTTAAATCGCTCAAGGCGGGCTTACCCAACGTTTCGGAACTTTGGGTGTAATCTAGTAAATCATCAATCAGCTGAAACGCCACCCCGAACGATTCCCCGTACTGGCGTAAAGCCTGCACTACGGGTTCATCGCACCCATGCAACACCCCGACGGATTCCATCGTGGCGGCAAACAGACTAGCGGTTTTTCCAAATGTTTTCCGATTATAATAGTCCCATGTTGTGGCTTCTAAGCTATAAGCGGCTTCGTTTTGTAGGGCTTCGCCATCGCACAAATACGCCAACACGTCTGAAAAAATACGAACAATGCGTAAATTGCCAATTTCTGCCAATGTTTGCGATGCTCTGGCTAGTAACCAATCGCCACTTAGAATAGAGAGTTTATTGCCAAACTGAAACCGAGTGGTGGCTTGCCCACGGCGTAAATCTGCGTCATCTAGCACATCATCATGCAAAAGCGTGGCTAGGTGAATCATTTCAGCCACTGCCGAAAGAGCAATAGATTTTTCAGGCAAGACGGCTTCCATCTCATCTGCCAGTGGGGCTTGATGAGAAAAGCGGGTTTCCTGTAAGGCTTTAGCAGTTAATAACGCCATGGCTGGGCGAACCATTTTGCCTGAAACACCTAAGCTATAGCCCACGCTTTCCATTAAAGGTTTGGTTTGGGCTGGCATTAAATTAAGCAAATACTGACGGGTTGCCACCAATTCAGGGGAAACCAGTACCAATAAAGAGGCGATTGTGGCGGTAGGCATAGATGAATCAAACATCCCACTGTGGTAAAAAGAACTTTATTAGTATTATGAGTTGCTGATACGTCTACGTCAAACGCTTGTTTGTTTTAAACTAATATCGTACTAACGTTACCTTCTATTGATATAAGCCACTATGAGATTTTTCAATGCCTGATATTTTAACGCCAAAACCGCCACAGTTATACGTTATTGTAGGGTCTACAGCTACAGGGAAAACCGCTTTATCTATTGCCTTAGCCAAGCAGTGTAACGCCAGCTTTATTCTTTCAGCGGATTCTCAACTGGTTTACCAAGGGGTTGATATTGGCACTGCTAAACCCACCATTGAAGAACAGGCAGGCATTCCGCATTTTGGGATAGATATAGTACCGCCCACCAACCTATTTAGCACCGTACAATACCAGCAATATGCTTTACCCTTACTAAAAGAAGCCTTTGAACAAGGAAAATCCGTCGTTATAGCAGGGGGAACGGGGTTTTATTTACAGGGGTTATTACAACCTTACCAACTACCTAGCGTACCACCGAACCCAACCTTTAGAGAAGCCCTTACCCCCATTGCCAGCGAAACCTTGCACGCCCAACTACTAGCAAAAGACCCCCAAAGGGCTAGCCAATTGGAACCGCAAGATAAAAACAGAATTATTCGGGCATTAGAAATTATTGAAGCCACCAACGCACCCGTTTCCGACGCTTGGCAGCCTTCGTTGCTGACACAGCATTTACCGCCCCAACAACAACCCATCATTCACTGGGTTGGGCTACAGCCAGCAGATAAATTAGTCCATTGGCAAAAAATGGAAGCCAGAGTAGATGCCATGCTGGAACAAGGCTGGCTACAAGAAGTGGCAACATTAGTAGAACACTATGGGGTAGACTGCCCTGTTTTGCAAGCCGCTATTGGGTACCCTGAATTAGTGGGCGTTTTACAACAGAAATGGCTACTAGCAGAAGCAAAGGCAACCATTAATATTCGAGTTAGGCAATACGCCCGAAGGCAACGCACTTGGTTTAAGCGAAATACGGCTATTGATTGGCTTCCAGCTGATTGTCTAGCAGAAAAAACCGAGAAACTACTAACCCTAATTATAAAAAAATCACAGTAGTTTGACGTTTGTGTGAAATAAACGCTTGCCAAAAGTCGTTTTCGTTGTAGAGTAATAAAGGGTTAAGAGATGCAAGTGTGTTCATCACCCGCATCAACTGCTTAGCCTGTTGTGAAACCAAGATAGTTTCTTTTGTTAGAATGCTATTTTGCACTCACTTCCAACCTACAGAAAAGTCAAAGCTCCTGAGTAATTTTCTTTACGAAGGGGCCTTTTTTTATGGTTCACTCATTCAACCATAAGTCTTTGAACATTGCAAGTACTTTTTTAACAAAAACTAAAAAACTGTATAAAACCAACGGTAACTTATCTACGAAAAGGTTGTACGTCAATTACAATCACTTCTTTTTTCATGTTTTCAACCAAATACATCACCATCCCTACAGTGGTTCGGTAACGGTAAGCATCATGCTTACCACGTGTTGATAGAAACGTAATTTCTGACCGATCTTCGGTCGGATCCATCGCGATATCTGCTAAAGCCGTTTTAAATAAAAGTCTTTCATTAACTTTTACTTTTCGTAAGACCATTTTGGCTTGAGATGTAATGGTAATCATAAATTTTGACATTTAATTTATCCGCTTAAATCCATTGGTTTTAATTTTCAATAACTAAAAATTATCAGTGATCACCATAAACAAAAAATGCTATCAACTCGCCTGTACTCCACCTAAAGGAAGCAGACTTCAGAAGTTTATCATACAACCGACTTTAATATTATACCAGCTTTCAAGCAATAATTAAAAGGAACTGCCCATGCTAGAACAAATTTTCATTGCACCTAAACAAAATACATTAGAAGATAGTATTGCTTTTGCCCAAAAGCACCAACTAGGGCTTGAGCTACCTAACTTTATGTACCCTAATGTATTGATGAACAGGCATGAAGAAATTAAAAAATATCAGCAAGCACTTTCTGGCTTTAAACTACCCGTTACCATGCACGGCCCTGTGTTTGATGTAAACCCTGTTAGCCTAGACCCTGAACTGGGCGAACTGTCTCGGCAACGCTATGAACAAGCCATTGAATGTGCTTTGGCATTAAATACTCGGTTTTTGGTCTTTCATACCCAATGGACGCCTATTTATCAAGTAGCAGATTGTTATCAACCTTGGCTTGAAGGCACTATTAGCTTTTTTCAAAACATTATTCAACGCTATGTGCAGGATACTTCTCTCACGTTAGTGCTGGAAAACTTCCTAGACCCCGCCCCTAATATCTTGAACGACTTGGTTTCAGGCATTGATTCCCCACACCTGCAAGCATGCTTGGATATTGGGCATGTCAACTTATTCTCCAAGATTTCCCCGACCGATTGGCTTGATAGCCTAGGCACTAATTTAGCCTATATTCACGCCCATAACAATTGGGGACGCTTAGACGACCATTCCCCCCTACAAGAAGGGAATTTGGATATGGAAGGCTTCCTCATGCACGCCAGCCTTTCTCCCCACCGCCAGCAGCTGGTAATAGAAGTTTTAACGTTGGCAGGCATTAGCCAAAGCTTACCCATTTTAGAGCCTTATTTACAGCAACGCCAAACGGTTCTCAGTACCGCAGGGCATTACTTGTTGTAATACATTTGAAGCCACGGAAAAAGCTCCATTGAGCGTGCTAATTTCGTTACTGCGGTACTCATTTCGGTTATTTACTAGGTGTAAACGCCCTAATTCCGTTCCTCCTGAACTAAGTTGGTGTTACCTGAACAAATCACCACTTTATCGCCCACTTGGCAATAGCCTTTGGCTTGAAGCACTTGCTTAATTAAGGCGAAGGTTTCATCCGTAGATGCGGGGGCATCAAACAACACAGGCTGCACACCCGAAACCACGCACAGATGATTAAACACGCTTTGGTTAGGCGTTAATGCCACAACAGGCACTGAAGGACGATATTTAGCAATTCGGCTTGCCATAGCACCCGTAAAGCTAAGTACTACAATGGCTTTTACATCAGCCTGTTTAGCAGATTCTACGGTAGCTTTCGCAATCGTTTCAGGGAAACTATGCACAGCCACTGTATCCGCAAACGTTTGTTCAAACTGTAATTGGTTAAGACGTGCACAAGTACCTAAATGGGTTTCACTTTCCAAAGCAACCCGCACCATCATGTTAACGGCTTTTTCAGGGTACGCGCCCGAAGCTGTTTCCGCAGAAAGCATCACGGCATCCGTGCCATCAAAAATAGCGTTAGCAATATCTGAAACTTCTGCACGGGTTGGTACAGGGTTTTTAATCATGCTTTCCAGCATTTGCGTAGCCGTAATAACAGGCTTACCCGCTAACCGAGCTTTCAAAATCATATCTTTCTGGGCAAACGGTACTTGTTCAGGCTTTAATTCTACGCCTAAATCGCCCCGTGCAACCATTAACCCATCGGTTTCAACCAAAATAGCATCTAAGGCTTCTAAGGCTTGGGGTTTTTCAATTTTAGAAATAATCTTGGGCATATTCGCCCCACCAAAGCCGTTATCAATCATAAACTGACGCAACTCAACCACATCAGCCGCCCGTTGTACGAATGAAAGGGCAATGAAATCTGTACCCAACTTCATGGCGAACAAACAGTCATGCTTATCTTTTTCAGACATAGCAGGTACTGGAATACTAATAGTCGGTACGTTCACGCCTTTGCGTTCTTTTAAAATACCACTGTTTTGCACTTCGCAAGCTACTTCTTCAGGGCTAATGCGTTCTTTTACAATTAGCTCAATGTTCCCGTCATCTAACAGAATAGGGCTACCAATTTCCAACGCACCCACTAATTCTTTTACGTTACATTTAATTAAGTCGTTATTGCCCTTATCGGTACCGTAAGCGAAATGAACCATCTGCCCTTTAGAAAGAGGAATGGACTCCCCGCCTTCAAAGAAGCCCACACGGAATTTAGGCCCTTGTAAATCGCTCAAAATAGCGACAGGCATGCCTAATTCGGCACTAATTCTACGCACATCGGCATAAGCTTTGGTTAATTCATCATATTCTGCGTGAGAATAGTTGAAGCGAAACACGTTAGCACCCGCTCTAATTAACGATTCAATTCCTTGTGGGTGGCGGCTAGCAGGCCCTAAGGTAGAAACAATTTTGGTTTTCCGTAAACTATCCATACTAGCACTTATCATGCAAGCGTCTGCCATAGAAGGGGAATCAACGGTACAAGAAGCAGAAGAAGAAGACATCATCATAATAAGGGGTAACATCCTTTTTGGAAGTGTGTGAGAGATTAAAATTGGGAACTGTAAATAGTTTGCTGAAGATAAGCCCAAGGGCATCGTTCGTGAACATCGTACACAAAGCATAATCATAGTGCAAACAGTTACGCTAAAAATCTTGCCATCTAACGTTTTTTGCTTGATGAATGCCGAAGGTTATTGCTTCGGGCTAGGGCTTTCATGGGGGGTGCCATTTGGGCACCCCCCAAACCCCCCGCAAAATCAAGGGGGCTCCACGCCCCCTTAATAAACCCCTCTCAAGGGTTGATTGGTTTTCTTGCACGTTGAAAATAGGCTTGGGCGGAAGCTAGAGGCTCCCTAATTGCCCTGCTTCGCTACGCTCGCACCAGCCTATTTCCAACTGCATATGGCTTGAAGCCAACA
>JAPLIO010000064.1 GCA_026389055.1 Candidatus Melainabacteria bacterium
CTGGTGGGTTTGCATGCTTACGCTATTTTAATTGTCAATTGGTTTCAAACCATAGGCAGTTGGGAACAGGCTGGTGCGAGCGTAGCGAAGCAGGGCAATTAGGGAGCCTCTAGCTTCCGCCCAAGCCTGTTGCCAACGTGCTAGGAAACCAACCAGCCCTTGTTCCCCTGGGGAATACAAAGGGGGCGGCGAGCAGCCCCTTTGTTTTGCGGGGGGTATGGGGGGTGCCCAAATGGTACCCCCCATGAAGCCCTAGCCCGAAGCGATAACCTTTCGCATCCACAAAAACGTTAAGCGGTAAGGTTTTTGTGCAATCTTATATAGCGGAAAGCTTGTTGGGGGTATAATGGCAAACATACGCTCAAATACGCTAGCCTTTCTGTCAGGATTTTACTTCTGCTATGTTAGAAACCCCTACTGTACCAACTGATGTTCTTTCTATTGAAATAGACCAAGCCAGAACCAATAACCTAAAATCGCTTTCTTGTAGCATTCCGCAACAACAATTGACGGTGGTTACCGGGCCTTCAGGCTCTGGGAAATCTTCTTTGGTGTTTGACGTACTATTCGCCGAAGGGCAACGACGCTACTTGGAATCGCTTTCTTCTTATGCGAAACAGTTTTTAGACCGCATTGAAAAGCCCGATGTAGAAAGCATCCGCAACATATTGCCAGCTATCGCCTTAGAACAAAAAAATGGTGTTAAAAACGCCCGTTCTACCGTGGCTTCTGTTACTAATTGTACACAGTTGCTGGGTAAATTAGCCCAACATCTTGGGCAACGCACCTGTACGCAGTGCGGTAGCGGGCATCTTTCAGCCATCAATCCGCTGACTGTAGCAGGGCATCTACTCAAAACTTATCCCGAAAAAACCAAATTGCTGCTAACGCTTAGCATCCCCGCCCACCGTCCTGAAACGGAAGCGTTGGTTAAAGCGGTCTTTCAGCAAGGTTATTTCCGATTTTTAACCACGCCTGAAACAGGCGAGCTTCAATCGGTTCAATCCGCTGAAGAGGCGTTGACTGTTCCAACAGTTGATGGGCAATTGGCGTTGTTGGTAGATAGAATCGTCCTCAAAGCCACGGCTGAAGGGGAAGAACGGCTTGTTCAAGCCTTAGAAGCCGTTACCCAGTTGTTGGCTCAAGACGCGTTTCTTTCGCAGTGGACGCTCTGGCATCAATCGCCCGAAGCCAGTGGTTATACCCCTCTGCATTTTTCCAGTGCGTTTGGTTGTTTAGATTGTGGCACACCCGCCCCCCCATTGACGGATAAACAGTTTAACTACCTCAACCCCGAAGGGGCTTGCCCTGTTTGCGAAGGCTACGGAAGGGCGATTGGTATTGAAGAAAATCGGATTATTCCCAACCCGAATTTAACGCTGGCAGAAGGGGCTATTCATCCGTTTGAAACGCCTTCTAATATGGAAATTAAGCGGGTTTTCTTAACAAAGGCTAGGTATAAAGGCATTGCTACTGACGTGCCTTATTATGCTTTAAGCCCCGAAGCCAAACACTGGGTTTGGCACGGCACGCCCAACGTTACGGCGGAAGACCTTTGGAATTACGGAGATTACTGCGGTATTAAGCCGTTTTTTGATTATTTAGAAACGAAACGCTATAAAATGCACGTTCGGGTGTTTTTAGCCAAATACCGAGGGTATCACACTTGCACTAATTGCAATGGTGGCAGGTTAAAACCCGAAATTCAAAGCGTAGTATTGGGTTCTCACACCATAGAAGCGTGGCTGAATACGCCCCTGCATCAACTGAATGCTTGGTTAGATAGCTTTACTTTACCTACCCCTTGGCACGAGGTGTTAAATTACACCTTTGAAGCCTTCAAGCAACGCATTACCTGTTTAACCACGGTGGGCTTGGGGTATTTAACCCTCAACAGAGCCATTCGGACGCTTTCAGGGGGGGAAGCCCAGCGGGTGAATTTATCTGCCATGTTGGGGAGTGAATTGACTGAAACCCTCTACGTGCTAGATGAACCGACCATCGGGTTACACGCAAAAGATACGCAACAGTTAATGGGGGTGCTTCAGCAATTGGTGGCGTTAGGTAATACCGTGGTAGTGGTGGAACATGATTCTACCGTGATGGAACAGGCAGATCACATTTTGGATATTGGGCCTAATAGTGGTGAAGCAGGCGGTGAGCTTGTTTTTGCAGGAACGTTTAACCAATTAAAAGCCAGCCATACCCTAACGGCAGATTTTCTCAACCATCCGCCAAGCAGAGCCAGTTTTTTAGATGAAACCGCCTTGCTACCTTCACCCGATTGGATGGAATTAACGGGAGCGATTGGTAATAATCTGAAAAATGTTAGCATCAAGTTGCCCAAGCAACAGTTGGTTTGCGTTACGGGCGTTTCGGGGGCGGGTAAATCTAGCCTCATTTTAGAAACGTTGTACGGGAACTATCAGCTTGAAAAAGGGGTGATTCCTAGTTTTGATGTGCTACCGTGTGAAAGCTTAACAGGCATGGAAAGCTTTTCCGAAGTGGTATTGATAGACCAAACGCCCCCTGCTCGGTCTATGCGTTCCAACCCTGCTACGGTAGTGAAGGTGTTTGATGATATTCGCACGTTGTTTGCTCAAACCGCCAAGGCTCAAGCCTTAGGCATTACGGCGGGCGATTTTTCCTTCAACAGCGAAGGCGGACGGTGTGAAACGTGCCAAGGCCTGGGTTTTGTAACGGTGGATATGCAGTTTATGGCGGATGTTCGGTTGGTTTGCCCAGATTGCGATGGCAAACGATACCAAGCCAGCGTGTTGGGGGTGGAATTGGCGGGAAAAAGCATTGCCGATGTGTTGGAAATGACGATTAATGAAGTGGCAACGTTTTTTAAGGCGTACCCTAAAATTCGTCGGAAGTTAGCCCCATTGCAGGCTTTGGGCTTGGGGTATGTACGGTTGGGGCAATCTACCACAACGCTTTCGGGGGGGGAAGCTCAGCGGTTGAAGTTGGCTACTTATTTGCCCGAAGAAGGGGTTATTGTCAAAAAGCCCTGTTTGTTTTTGTTTGATGAACCCACGGTAGGCTTGCATTTGCGAGATGTTGCCGTGTTGGTTAAAGCCCTTCGGCGGATGGTAACGGCGGGGCATAGTGTGATTGTGATTGAACACCATTTAGAGTTTTTGCACTGGGCAGCAGATTGGCTGGTGGATGTGGGGGCAGGTGCAGGGGAAGCAGGTGGAACGATTGTTTATTCTGGCACGTTTGAGGGAATGAAACGGTTAGCCCCAAACCAAAGCATCACCGCTGATTGGTTGTTTCATCGGTAAGTTTTTTAAAACTAAGACCCATTCAAAGTTTGAATGGCGTGTTTAACTTTGCATCTTATACCAATTCACAGATTAAATAGCGTGTTCTTTCATCGATTGTTGTTTCAGTCTTTCGCTGGTGGGCGTTAAGGGGGTTCTTGTTCGTTGATTGCCCTGCAATCACTCTGCCTTCTGGCAGACCCCCTTAACAATCCCCCACGAACTTAGGGGCAAGCCCCTACCCAACCCCCAAAAAGCCACCCGCCTATGCCACCAGAAGGGCATTGACGGCGGGATGTTCTTTTTGCCCCTTCGGTGGACGGAACGCATCGACAGCTGCAGGGCAAATGCGATGGTCGTTCCTACTGGTTGGTTTGAACGCTTACGCTATTTTAATTGTCGATTGGTATAAGGCAGGCTACTGCCCTTAAACCGCAACCGCTGCTTTTAGCTTGAATAATTTATCACGCAGAGCGGTGGCTTTCTCAAAATCCATCAGCTTAGCCGCCGCCTTCATTTCCGCCTCCACTTCGGCTACTAGCAAGTTCACCGTTTCCGCATCTGCCGATTTAAGCATCTCTAAACTTTCCGCTTCGCCTGCTTCTGTGGCTAATAGCTTGTCCACATCCACACCCAACAACGCCAACAACCCATTCGAAATTGGCTTCAAAATCGTTTTCGGCACAATACCATGAGCCTTATTATAAGCTTCCTGCTTCGCTCGCCGACGGTCCGTCTCATCAATCGCCCGTTGCATGGAAGGCGTGATTTTATCGGCAAACAAAAGCACCCGCCCTGTCGAATTCCTCGCTGCCCTACCAATGGTTTGAATCAACGCATGGTCTGAACGCAAGAAGCCTTCCTTATCGGCATCCATAATGCAAACCAATGAAACTTCGGGTAAATCCAACCCTTCCCGCAACAAGTTGACCCCCACCAACACATCAAACTGACCAAGGCGTAAATCTCTCAAAATTTCAATGCGTTCAATGGGTTTAATATCGCTATGCAAATACCGCACTTTAATGTGGAGGTTTTGCAGATATTCCGTTAAATCTTCCGCCATGCGTTTGGTGAGCGTGGTAATCAGCACCCGCTCATTCTTTTTCAGCGTGATGTCAATTTCCTGCACCAACGTATCCACCTGCCCTTCGGTAGGAATGACGGTAACAATAGGGTCTAACAACCCTGTGGGGCGAATAATTTGTTCCACAATGGCGTTGTTAGAATCTTCTAATTCATACTTACTTGGCGTGGCGGAAACGTACAGCCGTTGCCCAATGCGTCGATACGTTTCGTCAAACGTCAACGGACGATTATCCCGAGCGGCAGGCAAGCGAAAGCCATAATTAACCAAGCTATCCTTTCGGCTTCTATCGCCGTGGTACATACCCCGAAGTTGCGGGATGGTAACGTGGCTTTCATCTATAAATAGCAGAAAATCTTTGGGGAAGTAGTCAATCAGCGTTTTTGGGGGTGTGCCTGCCGGTCTGCCCTCAAAAATACGAGAATAATTTTCAATGCCCGTGCAGTAGCCCAGTTCTTTAATCATCGCCATATCACGCAAGGTGCGTTGTTCAAGGCGAGACGCTTCCAGCTCCTTGCCTTCTAGGCGAAAGGCGGTGCATTGTTCCTTTAGTTCTATTTTCATTTGAGCCAGAGCATTTTCCACCGTGTTTTCATCGGTTACATGGTGGACTGCGGGGTATAGCACATAATGGGGTAACGTGCCCAGAATTTCGCCTGTTTCGGCGTTCACTTTTGAAAGGCGTTCCAGTTGTTCATCGAAAAATTCCAGCCGTAACACCCATTCTTCGTTGGCAGGGTGGATGTCAATCACATCGCCCCGAATGCGGAAGGTAGCCCGTTTAAAGTCTTCATCGCACCGTTGATATTGAATGCGTACCAACATGGAAAGCAGTAACGCCCTGTTGTAGTCTTCGCCTTCTTCTAGGCGGATGGCGGCTTTTAGGTACATTTCGGGCATACCCAAGCCGTAGATGCAGGAAACCGAGGCGATGACGATAGAGTCCCTTCGTTCAAATAGGCTTCGGGTGGCGTTGTGCCGCATTCGGTCGATATCGTCGTTGATGCTGGATGATTTTTCGATGTAGGTATCCGTTCGGGGAATGTAGGCTTCGGGCTGGTAAAAATCGTAGTAGGAAACGAAGTATTCTACGGCGTTTTCGGGGAAGAATTCTTTGAATTCATTGTAAAGTTGGGCGGCGAGTGTTTTGTTGTGGGCTAGAATCAGCGTGGGGCGTTGTAGTTGTTGAATGACGTTTGCCATGGTGAAGGTTTTACCCGTGCCTGTTGCCCCTAGCAGGGTTACGGCTTGGGTTTCGGGTTGTTGAAATTGAGCCACCAGTTGTTTGATGGCTTCGGGTTGGTCGCCTGCTGGGGCGTAGGGCGTGGCTAGTTTGAAGAGAGAATCGGTGGTGGTGGTTGGCATTTTAGGGTGTTTCCAGCGTTGCGGGCAGGCAGGGGAAAACGGTTTTGAGGGCTTGCACAAAATACCCAAAACTAACGGAGCTATTGCCTTCTAGCGTAATGTTTTTCCCCATATATTTAGCAATATCAGATTTAATGAGGTTGCCTAAATGGGCTTCAAGCACCTTAGATGGGCGTTGAATCTCATCAGGAATAAGCTTGTTATCTTCTATCTGTTTTAATTGTCCTTTAAACGATTTTTTAAGTGGGCTATAACTTTTGATGGCAAATAAATCTCCCAAGTACCAAGCCTCTAGTTCTTGACAAACAATCCGCACCACGGTATCTGACCGATTGGCTTGTAAACAATCAAACACTAGCTTGTTTTTTAGTTGAATGCAATCTTTATTATCGTTATCAATTAAAATAAAAAATTGCGTGTTGGGTTCACGCCAACTGTTTAGTAACCTTGGTATAGCTGGCAATAACAATTGCTTGCCTCTAAAGGCTTTAATTTGATAGGCTGTTTCAGGCAGGTGTAACTGTTGAAACAGTGCTTCTAAAAACAGCTGCATGGAAGGTTCTTCGACGAGAAAAATCACTTTTTTGGGGGCGGGTAAAGCATTGAGCACGGCGTTAGGAAACCTCGTTTAACCCACTGGAAAGTAAGCCACTATTCCATAACGAACCCATTAAAAAATCGCCATTTTCAATCAGGCTTTTGATGTTTTCATCGTCCATTGCTTTGGTAATTTGGGTTGTGCCGTTTTCTTTTTTAAGCAAATAAACGCTTTCAGGCGGCACGGCATTCAACACTTCAGGCGAATGCGTAGAAACAAACACTTGCCCTCTGTTTTTGGCGTACCACTGTAAATCTTCGCATAATTCCCATAGTATATCTGGGTAAAGCAAGTTTTCAGGCTCATCTAAGGTTAGTAAGCCTGTTTGATTGGGGTTGTTCAGTAGCACCAAATAAGCCAAAATAGCCATTGTCCCTTCGGAAACGTGCTTGGCGTAGAAGGGGCGTTCAAAAGCCGAATCTTGAATTTTTAGCAGTAGGCGTTCATCTTCGGTAACGGTTACATCTACCTTGGCAACCCCTGGTATTAGCCGAGCCGCTTTTTCAACAATTTTTTCATAGACTGGCGGATTGGATTTTTTCAATTCCAGTATCACGTTAGCCAAATTCGTACCTGTTGCCGATAAAAACCGCTCTTCATCTGAAAGCCGTGGCAACCCAAAGCGGGTACTATCCACTTGAAAATCAAACTGATTCCAACTTTCAATGAATCGACGTACAACGGTAGCTACTGGTACATGATTATCTTCTACAACGTAACCATGCACTTTTAATCTTAAAACATCAGTAGCAGGAACAATACCATTTTCAAAGAATGACAATTCTTCAACTCCCCACTTTTCGTTAAAAGTGACTAACTCATGTTCTATCACCATATCCGTGCTGGGCATCAAGGGGTTAGGTTTTATCTTTAATTCATATCGTATTAACTGATTTTCTGCATTTCTCATATCCAGTTTAATTTCAATCGATTCCCCCTCACTGCCTCTGGTAACCAATTCCTTATATCGCCCTCTTGCGTTGACGGCTTTGCTGACTGTACCAGCCAACGCATCTTGCAGAAAGCTAAACACATCAAACAAGGTGGTTTTACCCGTACCATTTGCCCCAACCAACACAACCATTTCAGGGAGGTTTGTCAACTTCAAATGCTTAAAGCTTTTGTAATTTTTCAGTTCTAGGGCTTCAATTCTCATCGGGGTGATTTTTTCCTTTTGCAGAGGCTCAGTTATGGGGCATCATCTACCCTAGTCTACCATAAATCGCTACGCAAAAGCAGGTACCCCCTAACCCCTGAAGCAATAGGCTAACGCTATTTGTCCTCTATAAATCTTCATGTTATAGTAAAAATATACGTTACTAACCTCATCTGTTGATTATAAGAAAGATTGCCACGCCATTATGATATACTGGCTTGCCTTAATAGCCCCCTTTCTATTACTACTATGTACCATGCCTGCCTATATTGCATGGCTAAAACGCTTGGCATTAGGGCAGTTTATTCGAGAAGATGGTCCTCAATCGCATCAAAAAAAAGCAGGCACCCCAACTGCAGGTGGTGGCTTATTGATACTACTTTGGTTAATCAGTTTAGGGTTGCTTATGGCTTTATTTCCTTTAGGTAGAGAATTCTTAGCCACACCCGCCTTGGCTATTTCAGCAGGGGTAACCTTGGTACTTTGGGGCTTAGGATTGTGGGATGATTTGCTAAAAATCCTCAAAAAACACAACAAAGGCTTAGGCGGTTATGCCAAGCTAGCTATTCAGTGTGCAACAGGGTTAGGGTTAGGTTATGTTTCGGTTTACCACCTTAATCAAGCTTCAGCAGATTTTTTCGGGCTAGCAAGCGTGCCATTAGGTTGGCTATACTTGCCTTACGCTGCGTTTGCCGTAACAGCCACTTCGAATGCCGTCAACCTAACGGATGGGTTAGATGGGCTAGCAGGCGGTGGGTTGGTTACAAGCTTTTTGTTACTAGCAGGGTTTATAGGGGTTACCCTTTCTCAAGGGGGGTATAGCCCTTACGAAATACCGACGATGATTTCCCTATTACTAGGGTGTTTAGTCGTAGTTTCTGTATTGCTTGGGTTTTTATGTTTTAATCATCATCCCGCCAAAATTTTTATGGGAGATTCAGGTAGCCTTGCTTTAGGTGGTTTATTGGCTTGCTTCTGCCTACTTTCTCATCAAGATGCATGGTTACTAGGCTTGGGCGGATTATATGTGGTTGAAGCATTATCTGTCGTGTTACAAGTGGGCTATTTTAAACTAACCAAAGGCAAGCGGTTGTTCAAAATGGCACCACTCCATCATCATTTTGAGCTAATCGGCTGGAGAGAAACCACGGTTGTTAGGGTGTTTGTATGGCTTAATGGCTTGGTAGGGCTTGGGTGTCTCCTCCTGAAGGTTTATTCTAAAGGGTAAACTTGCCTTTTTAGGGTAGTTTATCCTAAACTAGTAAAAGAACCTGAAGGTTGTTATTTTGTTCAAGTTGTTTGACCTACTGTAGGAATGGATGTTCTGTGAACTTAGAAGAATTTTTATCATTAGATGACAGGCTAGATGTAACTATTTGGCCAGATGCCAGTTTGATTAGTTCAAGCGGTGCTGGTGATGAGTTTTCGTATAAATCATCTATTTTGGATGTGCAGGATGGCAAAATTTTAGTCTACTTCCCCCCTGAAGACGAACCTGCGTTTGAATGGGTTCGGCAAGGGCAAAAAGTACGCATTGTGGTTACTCGTTCTAACGGGTTGTGGTCATTCTTCCCAACAGTAGGGCAGTTTGTATTAAAGGGGTCTCCGCGGTTTTGGTTAAATTTACCTGAAGATGTTGAGCACATTCAACGCAGAAAACATGTACGGGTCAAGCATAGCTTTCCTTTGCAAATTACCACAGAAGCACCACCTGAAGTGGCTAAGCTACATACCTCAGCCCTTGTTAAACCCACTAAACCATTAACAAGCTCATCTGCAAAAACAATTGTGGCTCCTACTAACTTGCAATCTGTAGATATTAGTGCAGGGGGTATTCGGTTTAAAACACCCTCTAGGTTGGCACCAGGGCAATTACTTACCGTCAAATTCACCTTAACGCCTGAATTTGGAGAATTAACGAGTTTGGCTAGAATTGTTTATTGTTTTAGCCCAGAAGAAATGCCTGCCAGTTCGTCTTATGCAGTGAAGCCTGCTAGTAAACAATTAGGGGCAAAAAAAGAATATATTGCCGCTTTGCAATTTATTGATTTACCGAGAGATGTTAAAAAACGAATTATTCAAGAATGCTTTCATTTGGAATTAGAACAACACCGCAAGGGTGTGGGTAAAAACGGATAAGTCAGTTTCTTACCGCTATTCCTAAAGTTAATGAGCCAATATATCCCAATTAAACGATTAAATGGTGTATTGAGGTTACGGAAAAAGGTCTATTGGGCGTGCTAATTTTGTTACTGTGGTACTCATGTCGGTTATTTACTAGGTGTAAACGCCCTAATTCCGTTCCTCGTGCCTCATTATCCCATCCCACTAAACCTTTTTCCGTAACCTC
>JAPLIO010000047.1 GCA_026389055.1 Candidatus Melainabacteria bacterium
GATTGGCATCCCAAATAATGGTGCTAGGCGTCAATACACCATCCACATCCGTGGCCAGCAAGCTGATGCCCTTCGCCGCCAAAAAAACCGCTAGCGGATACTGATAATGAGGCGTTTCAAGTAGCAAAGGAGGGTGAATCATAGCATCAAGTCCTATCTTAAACGGGCAATGCCATTTCATAATGAATATCGGCTTCGCAAAGTCGTTTAATGGCTTCTTTCAGGGTTTCAACAGGGGAAACCAACGAAACACGGAAGTAATTGTCGCCATCTTTGCCAAACGCCAAGCCAGGGGTTACAACCACGCCTGTTCGCTTCATCAAAAATTCTACCCAAGCATAAGAAGAACCCTCAAAACAAGGAGGCACCTTCAACCAAAGATAAAACCCCCCTTTGGGCAACGTGCAATCCCACCCAAGGGCTTTCAGTTGGGGCACCAAATAATCCCGACGTTTCTGGTATTCAGCCACAATGGGCGGTACCAAGGTTTCCGCATTGTTGAGTGCAACCGTCCCACCATCTTGAATAGCATTACAAACGCCGTAATCAATGGTTGTTTTGGCTTTATAAAGCACCTTAATAATTTCCGCATTACCGACGGCAAACCCTAAGCGGAAACCCGCCATATTGAAGGTTTTTGAAAAAGAATGAAACTCAATGGCTACATCCATCGCCCCTTCAATTTCAAAGATAGACAGCGGCTTAAAGCCATCGTAAGCAATTTCGCCGTAAGCTAAATCGCTCACTAAAACCAACCCATGTTGCCTAGCAAACGCAACGGCTTTTTCATAAAACCACCGAGGGGCTTCTCTGCCTGTTGGATTATTGGGGTAATTGAGCAATAGCAGTTTCGCTTTCGCTAGTACATCGGCAGGAATAGCGTCTAAATCTGGCAGAAAATCGTTTTCTTCTAACAGAGGCATATAATAAGGTGTGCCACTAACAACCGCTGTAGCACGCATATAAACAGGATAATATAGGGAAGGCACCAAGCAAACGCTATCCGCATCTAAATAACCCAAAATTAAATTGGCGATACCTTCTTTGGAGCCAATCAGCGGTTGCACCTGCGTATCCGCATTGAGGCCTTCAATGCCATGCCTGCGGTGCATAAAGCTAGCAATCGCTTGGCGAAACGAGGGCTTGCCATCAAAATCAGGATAGAAATGGTTTTCAGGGTTAGCAACGGCTTGTGCCATGGTTTCAATAATTAGGCTGGGCGTGGGTTGGTCTGGGTTACCCATGCCTAAATCTACCAAGGAAATGCCAGATTCCCGAACGGCTTGTTTCAGCACGCTTAATTGGGCAAATACATACAAGGGTAGTTGACTGGTTTGTTTGGCAGGTTGGGGTAAGCCTTTAAACGTCGTATCTACAGTGGAATGGGTTGGTGTGGTAGAAGGCATCATCATCATCATAGGGAGGGGGGTTCGCCATTAAGCTAAATTCGGTTAATAAAAGTGAGGTTTATAAAACTTTAGCGTAGAAATGGGCTGGCTTCAAGTAAAGCTTTCAAAAAAGGAGGGTTTTATTCAAACCCTCCTTTTCATAAAACGTTGATACGGTTGGTGCTACAACCTACTTATGCTTGAACATCCATCAGCAAACCATCCAATTTACCCGCAGCATCCAAGGCATGAATCGCATCGCACCCACCAATGTGCTGATTATTGATGTACACCTGAGGCACCGACCGCTTACCATCTGTACCACGTTTCGCCATCGCATCGCGAGCAGCCTCATCGCCATCTACCTTATGTTCCGTAAATTCAACGCCTTTTTTGGTCAACAAAGCTTTCGCCTTAATACAAAACGGACAGGTTGCCCAAGTGTAAATTTCCACGTTCGCCATGATAGTCATTCCTTTTGATTCGATGTAAAAAAACAGCTTATACCCATTCACAGATTAAATAGCGTGTTCTTTCATCGATTGTTGTTTCAGTCTTTGGCTGGTTGGTTTGTTAGGGGGTGCCTGTTTGGGCACCCCCCAACACCCCCCACAAATTCAGGGGCAAGCCCCTACGGAAAAA
>JAPLIO010000154.1 GCA_026389055.1 Candidatus Melainabacteria bacterium
AACGGCTGAACGAAGAAAAACCCTATCGGCAAGAGAATGCAACTAATAGCACCCGTCGCAACCCATGCCACTTTGGAACGAATCGGGGGTGATTGTACCAACCATGTTCGCCACGAAGGAGGGTAGGTGAAAACTAGCCTTGCTTGGGTTAGTCGCCAAAAAACAGGGGCTAATAATAAGCCATAAAAACCAATTAAAATGGGTATAGGCAAGGGTTTTTCCAGCTTAAACAGGGCGTTAGTAAAGCTGGCTCCCCAATGGGTAACCGCCAACATCGCCTGCAACCCCCAAGAAGCCAACCACGCACAAGCTTGCGTAACCCCTTCATGAATGCCCAAGCCCAGCGTCCCCAAAAAGCCCAGCATGGTAAGGGGTGCAACCAACACACTACTAATGGCATTAAACACCGTAGCATGTAAGGGTATTTGATGAAAATAATACAAAATCAGCGGATTTGCCCACAGTTGAGCCGCAATAGTAACCATTACCGCCACGCTAAGCCAAGGCGGCAATCGTAACCGCTGCCCTAGGCGTTCCAGCCAAGGGGTATAGGTAATAATGCCCAGCGTGGTTAGCACCGAAAGTTGAAACCCCACGCTAAACACACAAGTGCCATCCAACAAACACAAAACAGTAATAGCTAATAGCAATAAATTCAGTGCTTGAATTTGCTGATTAAACCCCCGAACCCAAATGCCCAACTGCCACATGGTAGCTGCTCGTTTAATAGAATGCGGTAAGCCCGTTAGTAAGGTGTAAAAACCAACGCCCAAGCTAATCAGTCCAAATTTCACTAGCCGAAACGGATTTTTGGGCAAAAAAGCCAGTAACAACGTTAGGCAACCCGCCACAAAAGCAATATTCATACCACTAGCCGCCACCAAATGAATTTGCCCCGTTTTTAGGAACGCTTCTTTCGTGGATTCAGGCAGCTGAATAGCTCTATCTCCTAGTACGATACCGCCCAACAAACTGCCAGATTCCGCCCCAAGCGTTTGTTTGAAAATCAACGCTACACGGTCTCTCATTTCATGCACGCTGGTTAGCACGGTGGCTTGAAGGGAATCCCAAGGGGAAAGGAACCGTCTACCACCATCACGATAGACCTGCATACGAAGCAACACCCCTTGCTGATGTTTGGCTAACCGATAGTGAAAATCGTCAAAATCGCCAGAAAAGCGAGGGGTGGCGGGCAGTTTAAGCACTCCTCCCACGGTCAAATGAGACCCAATGGCTTCTGCAGGAAACACCATTTTTTTACCCAACCCCAAATGAGCCTTCAACGGACGATGGTTCACCCGCATGGTTTGCAACTGCCAGCCTTGTTCATCTGGCCAAAGTGTGCCTTCAGCGGTTATCCACTGGTTTTGATAGGTTGCGGGCAATTGCGATTGTTCGATGCTTTGCCAGTGAAACAACGATAACCCCACCCCCAATAACAAGCCGATGGTTAATAACATCAGTTGAACCACTAACGGCAGAGCTAATTTGATGGCTTTCAGCCAATAGAAGAAGAAAATTCCGACGATAAGGGGTAAAAGCAACCATAGCAACTGAAACAAAGGCTGCTGTAGCGTGGGCAAATACAAACCAGCGGTATAAGCCACCATGAAACTCAATAATAAAAATCCCCAACTGGGTTGGGTTTGAGAAAACCACTGCCTAAAGGCATAGCGAAGTTCAGGTTGCTGATGCCGAAACCAGTAGCAGGTGTTCAATTTTTTGGTAAGCGGGTTGTTGAACCACACGAGCATCTACCTGTCGAGCCTTTAAAAGAGCTTGTTTTACCACTGTCCATTGGGTTAGTTTAGCACCTATCCAAGCTTGTTCCAAGTAACAATTGGTACACAAAGGGTTTACGCTAATGGCTTTTGATAAAACGGCTTGAGCCTCATCCAATTGTTTCAATAATTGATGCGTTTGGGCTAATTGAATAGAAACGACCGAAAGCTTCGGTTCAAGCGTTAATGCTTGCCTAAACGCCACGACGGCTTCCTGTAAATAGGCGGTACGTTTGGCTTCTGAAAGCCCTTCTTTTTGCTGACCCAACCACAATAACGCAGACCCTAACTTTCGCCACTGTAACGCCAAGCCAACGGTTTTAACTTCTTGACGAAGCGAAGGCAGGGTAGATTCCCTGTTAGCAATAGCTTGATTCACCTTCAATGCCGCCCCATTGATTGTATTAGACCACTGGGCGGGTTGCGAATAGAGGGCTTGCAAAGTAGCTACATCTGAAGCGGAAAGCTTCAATTTCGCTTGGCTGCCCGCTCTGTTATAATAAGCCGCCGNNATTACATCATTCGGGTTTGGGCTATGCCCTAACAAACCCAGTGCATGCCCTGTTTCATGGAGCAGAACACTGTTTAAAATGGCGGATGATTGCGGCGTGCCATTAGGGTTGTTCAGTGCAACGGTCATTTCCATCGCAATCAATTTTTTGGTAGAAGGATTAAACACTGGCGTGGTAATGGCGGCAGTAAACCCAACTTTCCCTTTGGTTTCGGCGGTTTTACCTAAGGTGTAATAGGTGTCTACCGTGGGTGAAAAAGTTAATTGTAGTTGAGATTTTCTGCAGGCCAGTGTATCAGGCACAACCAATTGAAGGCTCGTTTTTTGGGATTCAGGCAACACCGCCAACCACTGTTGAAGGGCGTTTACAACAAGCGGATTGACTCTTGTACCAATATCAGTCGGGTTTTCTGGCACGCTGATGCAAGCCGTTAGCGGGGCATGGGTGGAAAAATCCCATCGTAAGCGTTGCCCTTGGTAAAGCACGCTAGAAAGATACTGCCAACTGGTTGTTTCGGGCTGTAAGGCAAAACAGAAATAGCCTGTACCAATCAGTGTTAGCACACCGAAAGTAAGAACTATCCATTGTTCTTGAACCCATTGACCCAACACGAACAACGCCCCCTTTTGCTAATAACTGGTTAGCCTGTTGGCATAATGCTGTAAAAATTGAGCCGTATTAAACGCCCCACGCAAAGCGATGGCTCGGTTGCGAAAGTCATCTGCCACGCTTTGGTATTGAGCTTGATTATGTAACATTTGGCTAATGGCTTCAACTAACTTCCCCGCCCCCAATTGCGGATAAGTAATAGGCAACGCCACACCCAACTCCCCTAAGCGTTGGGCATTATTTTCTTGTTCTACCTGTTTCATATCTGGCACCACAATAAAGGGTTTTCCCAAGCTGAGCAATTCCATCGCCGTGCTATGCCCCGCTTGGGTAATCACAAAACTAGCGGAAGCGAATAAATCAATACAATTGGGTAATTGCTGATGAATAGCCACATTACGAGGCAACGTTGCCGTTTGAAACGTGGTTATTACTTCAAAATCGCATTCAGGGAAGGCTTCAGCGGCTTTAATAATGGCTTCAAACAAGGGTTTTCGGTAAGTATGCCCACCCAAAGTAGCTACAATTTTGGGGCGTTCGCCAACCGTTGAAGGCAGAGCTATTTCTGAAGGTTCAAACGAAACCAGCGGCCCCACAAACCGAGTCCGTTTTTTCACAGTTGGGTTTTGGGTTAAATTCTTCAAACAAATGGTGTAAGGGGGCGGAAAATCTGGAATGAGAATTTCTTCTGCACTGCAAAGCCAAAACTTCATTAGCCAATCAAACGTACCACCCAGCAGTTTCACCAGCGGAGAATCTTGCTCAAAAAACGGATAAAATGCACTTTGATTCGTCAGCACCAAGCACGGAATATCCAACGAAGAAGCGGCTACAACAGCTGCCATTCGCCCATCTGCCACTACAAGCGTTACGTTGTTTTTCCGCATAATTTCTTGTTCTTCTTGAACCGTTTGGCTAAAGGTTAAGGCAATACCTTGGTTTTTCAAGATGGTTTGCCCCATATCAAACCCGCCTTCTTTACCCACCAATTGCAGTTCTCTGGCTACTTCAATGCAGGGCAGATTGTGAGCTTTTACCCGTTCTAAGGCAATACCGTAGGAACCAATTAAGACGGAATTTTCAGATAATTGCTTGGCTAAGGCAATGGCTCTGCTGGAATGCCCAAAGCCTTCGCTGGAAATAGAAAAATAGATAATGCCTGTTTTCGCCAAGGCATGCTGGCTAACAGGGGGTAAAGCAATTGTGGCGGAAGAAAGACTAGAAAACACGGGCAATGCTTCAATTCTTCAGTGATGGTAACAACGGGTAACAGGGGAAACGAAAGTGCTTTTGCATTATAGCACACTTTAAAGCCTTACTAGCATTGGAAGATTGGTTTTTTTAACGGTATAATAACGATATAAACCCTAAAAGAAACAGGAGCCATTGATTGTGCCACCCCTCACGCTGATTGATACCCATTGCCATTTAGATTATATTGCCGAAGGCTTACACGGGCATGAACCGAATACCGACCTATCAGAAATTTTGAAGAATGCCGCCGAAAAAGGCGTCAACTGGGTTATTAACCCAGGGGTTGAACCCAGTGCGTGGAACCGAGTATTAGCCGTAGCAGACCAATTTCCCAACGTTTTCGCCGCATTAGCCGTGCACCCCTGTGATGTGGCTAGCGTGGAAAATAACCCGAATTGGCTAACCGAATTAGACGCTTTGTTAAACCATCCCAAAGTAGTGGCAGTCGGCGAAACGGGGCTGGATTATTTTCATCAGCCCAGTGAAACGTGCGATTTTCAACGCCTCTGTTTTGAACAAAGCCTTGAACTAGCCAGCCAAAAAA
The DNA here is from genome assembly GCA_026389055.1 of Candidatus Melainabacteria bacterium. Lineage (GTDB taxonomy): Bacteria > Cyanobacteriota > Vampirovibrionia > Vampirovibrionales > JAJTHC01 > JACEUU01. The sequence continues at coordinate 4,701 of JAPLIO010000154.1, forward strand.
ACTTACCCATTATCATTCACTGCCGAAATGCTGAGGCGGATGTTGCCAGAATTGTAGACCACGCCCCGAAACTTTCTCGTGGTGGGGTGATGCACTGCTTTGGGGGCGATGCTCAATTTGCGTTAGACATGGTGGAACGAGGCTATTACATTAGCTTTGCAGGCAACGTAACCTTCAAAAAAGCGGAAGCCCTTCGACAAGCTGCCAAAGCCACCCCGCTAGAGTGGTTGCTGGTTGAAACGGATTCCCCCTTTCTTTCGCCCATGCCTGAACGAGGCTTGCCGAACCAGCCTTATCGTACACGGTTTGTAGCCGAATGCCTAGCCGAAGTAAAAGGCATTACTGTAGAAGAGCTTGCCCGCATTACCACCGAAAACGCCATTCGATTGTTCGGGTTGCCAATTACCGTTTAACTCTTTTTATTACCTTATTCTCTGTAGGGGTGCGATTTATCGCATCCGTTCTATAAATCTTAGTCGGACGTGATAAATCACGCCCCTACACCAATAAATATTCAAAATAATATATCATCACTTAACTGCTAAAAGGATTTTAATTTAAGATGCCTATCACTCAATCTCGTCAGAAATGGCTGCTTTCTTTTATTTTAACCCTTAGCTTTATTGCGGGTATTTGTCTTTTATTGGCTGGTTGCACCGCTGAAAAATCGACCCCAAAACCAAAAACAACTCTTACGCTTTGGACGTTGCAACTGCAGGAATTTTCCGCCGTCATTCAACCCGCTTTGGCTGAATTTGAAGCTAATCATCCAAACGTGAAAGTTAACTGGGTAGATATTCCCTTTTCTGAAGGCGAAAAACGTGTACTCACCGCCATGTTAAGCCCCACCGTGCCAGATGTTATCAACTTAAACCCCAGTTTTTCCATGTTGCTAGCCAAGAAAAAAGCACTCCACAACTTGGCAGATACCGCCCTTGTTTCAAAAGCCGAAGCCGCAGAATACTTGCCCGTGGCATGGCAGGGGTGTCAGCTGGCGGGGGGGCAGTTTCAATATGCCATTCCGTGGTACATCACCACCAAATTGCGGATAGTCAACACGCCCTTACTGCAACAAGGGGGCAAGCAATTTGAACACCTACCTATGGCGGAAAGCCTTCCGCAAGAAGCGTTAACTGCCTTCAAGCAAAAAACCAATGGGGCTTTTTATGTATTGCCTGATTTAGGCAGCTTGTTGAAATACCTGTTTCAACAAAACATTAACGCCTTTACGCTGGATTCGACGACTTATCAGCCCCACTTTATGTTGGCACAAAACCCGACCACCATTAAAACCCTTGAATTTTGGCAACAGGCGTATGCTAACAAAAATTATTCTTCCGATGTGTTGGTTAATGGCTATAGTGCGGCGGTGCAGGCTTACCAAACAGGGAAGTTAGCGGTGTTGGAAGGCGGGGCTAGCTTGCTAAAAAGTATCGAAACTAATTCGCCTGCTATTTATGCCAATACGAAGGTTTATCCGTTGCAGAATAAAGACCAAACCCAACGTCGGACGGATATTTTGGCGATGGTGCTGGTAGTGCCTGCCAAAAGTGAACACCCCAAACTGGCGGCTGAATTGGCATTGTGGTTGACTAATACGAAAAATCAGTTAGCCTTAGCGAAAGCTGCCCCTGTATTGCCTTCCACGGTTGCGGGGCTGAAGGATGGGTGGTTTCAACCGAGTGCGACGCTGGAAGTGAAATCCGCAGTGGAAGAGGCGAGGGTATTGGGTGCTAAGCAGTTGTTGGAAGCAACCGAGCCGTTTCCTGTTTTGCCCAATCAGAAGTTGGTAAACGAAGCAGTGAAGGATACTGTGCAGACGGTACTATTTAAGCAACAACCCATCCAGCCCGCCTTAGAAGCCTTGGATGCGAAATTGAATGAGAAATAATATACGTTTATACCAATTCAAAGATTAAATA
>JAPLIO010000087.1 GCA_026389055.1 Candidatus Melainabacteria bacterium
GACGGAACGCATCGGCAGCTGCAGAGCAAATGCGATGGTCGTTCCTACTGGGTGGTTTTAAAGCCAACAATTTCAATAAAATCCAGCAAAAATGGAGCGTTCCCTTTTTTGTCAGATGGTAAGTTTTGGGGCTGATTAAAAAGTGTGTCGCCCCATCTATAGACCAATTAGCCTAGTTTTGAAAAAATCCTTAAAAGAAATAGTAGGTTTTTTCAGCAACCCATGCCATAATAGAAATATCGAAATGCTTAGCAAGCAATTGCCACGGGTTTTGATACATAAATTACCTGTTTTGCTAGCAAAACAAGTAGTTTTTACTTTAAATACGTTTAAGTAATTGATACAAAGCACCTGCTTTGTTGCTACTATTTAAACAATACTGTTCTTTTAATGAAATGAGATTCTAACTTCTATGAACAAAAAGCTCTTTATCGCCAGCCTTAGCTGGTCCGTAACCGAAGACCAATTGGTTGACTTGTTTACCTCTGTTGGCGAAGTAGTGGATGTTCGCATTCCTCGTCGTCGGGAAGATGGTAAACCTCGTGGTTTTGCATTTGTTGAAATGGGTACCCCTGAGCAAGCTCAAGCTGCTATCGACCAATTCAACGGTGTTGCTGTTGCTGGCCGCGAAGTGGTTGTAATGTTTCAAGATCCTAACCGCGAACAAGGTCGTGCCCCTGGCGGACCTGGTGGCGGTCGTCCTCCTCGTCGTGATGGCGGTGGTGGCTACGGTGGTGGTGGCGGTGGTCGCTACTAAGCCGTTGAAACGGAACAATTACTTTTGCTAGAGTATGTGTGATAACTTCTAATGTCCTACTACTTTCTCTTTTAATGGGTTTGAAGGCTGACGATAGAGTGTTATTTTTCTAACAATTGGTTTTGTATTAAAATCCCTCTACTGGTTTATACTGGTAGAGGGATTTTATTTATGTTGTAGCGGCATTCTTTAATTGCTAATCAAACAAAACCCAATGGGGTTGAATTGCTTTTTTAAAGGGTTCGCTCAACGTGTACCAATCTACCACATCTACTTTAAACGGTAGCGGAGATTCTGAAAAAGCCTCTTCTAACTCAGCAAGCCTTTGTAAAGTTAGAGGTTCGCCGTTTCTAGCTTTCAAGCATAAATCTAAATCTGAAAACGGTTTTGGCGTGCCATTCGCCCTTGAACCGAATACCCAAACATCACAACCCTCTGCAAGGGTTGCTAAAATAGTTTGAACAATCTCTTTTTGGCTGGGTGTTATATGAAGCATGGCAGGTTTACTCAATGAGTCTTTCCACTAGCTTATCTCTCAAAAAACGAACTTCTTCCACAAAATCAGGAATCATGGCAAATACTTTGCTAGCAGCTATTTCGCTGTAAGTATGGCTGGTAGACCCTCTTGCCTTCCGATAAAACTGCCATACATCCCACGAATTTTTCAGTAAGCCTTTTTCAGCCCCTGTCCGAATTAAATCTTGGAAATTCATTACATCGATGGTTTGAGGCGAAGGGTCGGTGGCTTCTAAGTAGCGTTTCAAGAATTTATGGCTCAGTTCATAGGTGTATTCAAAGGCTTGAATACTGGCAGAACGAAAGAGTAAAGCTACGTTAATGTCTGTTTTTGCTAAATCAGAATTGGCGTAGGTTAAGCTCATTTCCAGTTGCGTAATGGCATTATCTAACGATGAAAAATCTAACATAACATGCCTTTCTGTTGAGCATTTATTCCTCTCATTATAACATGGAAGCAAGGCACTTTTGTGATACTGTTGTATTATAGACAATAGGTTTTAAGTTAAGGAAATACTGTTGGAGTCATTTTTTATGGTAAACGAACGTAAAACAGAAAATTTAGTGCGTAAACATTTTGGACAGTATGAAAATTTAACCATTGAAGAGCAACAATCGGATAATGCTCAAATTAACAAGCTACTCAAAGTAGCGTCTAAAAAAGGGGTGGGGCAAGGGTATCCTGAATTTATTATTTCTTATAAAAACAATCCAAATTTTTTAATTGTGGTTGAATGTAAAGCGGACAGTGCTAAACATGAAAGCACTACTAGGGATAATTATGCTAGCTATGCCGTAGACGGTGCTTTGTTATACGCGTCAAACCTGTCAAAAAGTTATGACGTATTAGCCATTGCTGTTAGTGGTGAACATGAAAACAATCTTAAAATTTCTCATTTTTTGCATCTAAAAGGGGACAGAAAAGCAACCCCTGTTTTCAGTGATAAATTACTCTCTGCTACCGATTATTTACAAGGGTATTTACAAAGTCCTGAAAAATTTCGTCAAGATTATGACACGTTATTAACATTCACAAAAAAACTAAATGAACAATTGCACACTTATAAAATACCAGAATCTCAACGAAGCCTACTATTAAGCTGTATTCTAATTGCTTTAGAAAACGAAGCCTTTAAGCAAGGCTATGGTTATCAAAAAACACCTAGAAACCTTGCAGATTCTTTGGTTAAAACGGTTAGCGACCAGTTAAGCGATGCTAACATTGGTAGTAGTAAACTTCAAAACCTCCAATCGCAATTTAGCTTTATTTCAGTTGATACGACACTTTCTACCAAGGAAGGAGCGTTAAAAGGGCTGATTGATGAAGTGGATGCCAACATCAATTCATTTATTAAAACCCACGAATATTTTGATGTGTTAGGACAATTATATATAGAATTTTTACGTTACGCCAATGCGGATAAAGGGTTAGGTATTGTTTTAACACCGCCACATATTACTGAATTTTTTGCGGAAGTAGCCGAAGTTAATCAAAATTCTATTGCTTATGATAATTGCACAGGTACGGGGGGCTTTTTAATTAGTGCCATGAAAACCATGATTAAAGATGCTAAAGGCGATACGGAAAAAATCAAGCAGATTAAACAAAATCAGTTGATCGGCACAGAATACCAAAGCCATATTTACGCACTCGCTGTTTCTAACATGTACATTCATCAAGATGGTAAAACCAATATCTTTAATGATACTTGTTTTGATAAGGATATTATCAAACAAGTGAAAGCACAAAAACCGACGGTTGGTTTTTTAAACCCACCCTACAAAGGGGATAAAAAAACAGATACTGAAGAGTTGGCTTTTGTATTGAACAATTTAGAGTGCTTGGTAGATGGCGGTATTTGTGTAGCTATTTTACCCATGCAATGTGCTTTAGCCCAAAGTGGTAAAACCTACGAAGTTAAAAAACAGTTACTCGAAAAGCATACCTTAGAAGCCGTTTTTTCAATGCCTGATGAATTGTTTTTTAATTCCAAGGTGAATGTAGTTACTTGTGTGATGGTTTTTAAGGCTCATAAAAAACATCCTGTCGATAAAGAAGTCTTTTTAGGCTATTTCAAAGAAGATGGATTTGACAAACGTAAAAATTTGGGACGAATTGATGTCGCTGGTCAGTGGAAAGATTCAATCAAAGCACTTTGGTTACGGACTTACCGCAATAAAAAAGAAATAACAGGGCTTAGTGTATTGAAAGTTTTAACCCCTGCAGATGAGTGGTGTGCTGAAGCCTATATGAAAACGGATTACAACGCTTTAACCTTTAATTCTTTAGAAATTGGTGTAAGAGACTATCTTGCTTTTAATTTGATACACCCAACCCAAATGTTAGATTATGTTAAACAGTTTAGTTTTATGCAAGTTGAAATGTTGTTTAAATCACAATATTCAAATACAAGTTTGTTTTTAAATCAATCCCCAGCATTAATACCACTACAAGAGTTATTTTCAGTAAACTATGGCGTAAATATGGAGCTTTACAAATTTGATGAATGTAAACCAGCAGATTTTAACGCCATTCCCTTTGTTTCCCGTACAGAAAAAAACAATGGTGTTTCTGCTTGGGTTGAAAAACAAATAGACTATGAACCCAATCCTGCTCATACGCTTTCAGTAGCAGGGGGTGGCTCTGTTTTAGCAACTTTCTACCAGCCCAAACCTTATTATAGTGGTAGGGATTTGTATTATTTAACGCCTAAACGAGAAATGAGCGTTACGGAAATGCTTTATTATGCCATGATTATTCGGGCTAATCGATACAGATATAGTTACGGTCGGCAAGCCAATAAAACTTTAAAGCATCTTTTAATTCCCAAAAACATGCCTGAATCTCTCCAAGCTTTAGAACAAGTGTTTCAATAGAAAGTTTAAATTCATGATGATGTTTGACGTATTAAGCCTAGGGCTTCAACAAATTGGCTTACCCACCAGTTGGCAACAACCCAGCAAAACCAACGGCACCAAACTTTCTGAAATTGAAGTAGACCAAGCCTGCCAAGCCGTTAAACGCATTTTGGTAGATGCCGACGTGAACCTACGCGTTATTAAAACCTTCCTTTCTCGGGTGAAAGAAAAAGCCATCAGCCAACCGCTGTACGAAGGGCTAACCCCCGAAGAGCAATTCATGGGCTTCCTACAACAAGAACTCGTCGTGCTATTGGGCGAAAACACCACGCCCTTAAGCCTAACGCCTTCAACGGAAAAGCAACCCGCCCTCATTTTGGTTTGCGGTTTGCAAGGGTCTGGCAAAACGACTACCTCACTGAAATTGGCTCAGCATTTGGCTAGCCAACAAGGCAAAAACCCGCTACTAGTAGCGGCGGATATTACCCGCCCCGCCGCCATTTTACAACTGCAACAAGGGGCAGAAAAAATTGAAATGCCCGTCTTCACGTTGCCCCATGCCACCAGCATGCAACCCATTGTAGAGCAAGCTTTAGCCCAAGCAATCGCCCAAGAAAACGACGTAGTGATTGTGGATACAGCTGGCAGGCTACAGGTAGATACCGACCTCATGGCAGATTTATTGCTAGTACAAAAACGCTTTTCCCCTAGTGATGTGGTGTTGGTAATGGATGGCATGTTGGGGCAAGAAGCCGTCAACATTGCCGAAGCCTTCAATACGCAAATTAAATTGACAGGGGCTATTTTAACCAAGCTCGATGGCGATTCTCGTGGCGGAGCGATTTTGTCTTTGAAGGAATCGACTGGGTTGCCTATTCACTTTATTGGCGTGGGCGAAACAGCCACAGATTTAGAGGTGTTTTACCCCGACCGTATGGGGCAACGCATTTTTGGACAGGGCGATTTAATGACCCTGTTTGAAAAAGCCCAACAAGCTGGGCAAGGCGAAGCCCAACAGCGGTTGCACCAACGTATTATGAGCGGGCAGTTTGATTATACGGATTATGTGGGGATGCTAACGGGCTTTAAAAAACTAGGGTCTGCTAGCCAATTGCTGGGGATGTTACCCATACCGGGGTTGAACGACGCCGTGCGTAGCAGCATGGATTCCCAATCTGCCACGCAACTGAAACAAACCCAAGCCATTGTGGGTTCAATGACCAAAAAAGAACGCTGAAACGCTGAATTTTACCATTCAGGGCATTTCATCGATGACCAAAATGTTTAGCGGTGGCGGAGAAGGAGGTTTGGCGGGCTTGTTTGGCGGTTTGGGTGGCGGTGCTGAAAAGGCGTTTGCCAGCCCGATGGGGGATGAATCTGTCGATGGTGATAATGATGACGACGATGGCGGATTTGCGGATTTCTTTAATAGCATGATGAGCGGTAATAAACCCAAACTACCGAACGCAGGGCAATCGCACAAAACGGCTTCCTCGGGGCAAAAGCCTGCCAGTGGCTTTATGAATCAGTTTTTTAAGCGGTAGGCCATGCAGGTTAGAACCCCTCTTATTTTGAAAGAAACCCGCCAGTGGGGTAAACCGCCTGCGTGGTGGCAAGAACCCTTTCAAGCCCTTTCGGGCTATTGGCAAGTGGTGCATTTGGTGGTGCCTATCCCCAAGTTAACCGCCCCCATCACGTTATTGCACCTTTCTGATTTACACTGGGATTGGAACACCAAGGCTTGGTTTGAAGGTATCGCTCCGCAATTAAATACCCTGCCTGCTTGCGATGCGGTGGTTTGCACGGGCGATTTTATCGCTACAGGCAAGCATGGGTTGGATGATGTGGCTAGCTGGTTTGCCAACATTAAACCTGAATTACCCCACTTTGCCTGCATGGGGAACCATGATTACGGCGATGGTTCCCGAACCAAAGCCCTTGCGGAAGCTTTGAAAAATCAAACTGTTACGGTGTTGATGGATGAATTAACCACCCTGCAAACGCCCAATAATCCGCCGTTGCAACTGGCTGGGTTGGATGACTACACTTACGGAAAGCCTAATCCTCAAGCGGTTTTTGATGCGTTGGATGATACCCTGCCTTCCGTTTTGTTGGTGCATAACCCCACGCAAACGGCGGAACACCAGTACCCATGGGGTCGGTTTGGGCTGATGTTAGCAGGGCATACGCACGGAGGGCAGTTTCCTTGTCCGCATTGGTTTGCTCAGATTATTGCAGAATCGCCTTATGTGCGAGGGGTTTACCGTCCGCAGGCGGATAGTTTGCTTTATGTAAATAGTGCTAGCGGAACGGCTTCGGTGCGGTTGAAGTTGCCGTTTTGGCGAAGCTGGCTGAAGTTTCCGCTGGTACCTGTGCCTCGGTGGGGAATGAAGCCTGAAGTAACGCTGGTTCAGTTAGTACCTGAAAGTTAGTACGCACAAAATGAGTGGTTTTTGGGTTTTATGCTAGTAACGTGTATTTTTATTGAAGTTTTTTCAAGGCAAAACGAAATAGTTTAGGACAAATAGGGAGCGATATTAGCATGACACCACCACTCAATTTTTCAGGCGTACCACAACAACCGCAGGCAATGCCACCGTATGGTATAAATCAACCCCCACAACGGATGCCACAACAACCGATGATGTATCAGCAATTTGGGGTTGTACCAGATAGTTTTCAAGGGCAACAGCCGATGATGATGAGTAATGCCCCCATGATGCGATCAGGGCGGGCGAACCTTGCGTTGAAAAATCAGCAGTTGCAAGACCAAATTGATACGTTGGAAAACCAACCGTTGCCTGCGGGTGGCAACCCTGTAGGAGTAGGTGCTTTGGCGGTAGGTGCAGCAGGTGCGACGGCTGTTGGGGCGAGCGAAGTGGCTTATCGGTGGGATTTAGACAAAAAGTTAGCCCATGAGCATAATGGGAGAGAGTCTCAACTTCGTGAACCTTTAACAGACCCCCAAATACAAACAATAACTGACGGGGTTAAACAGGCTAAATTACAAGAACTACAACGACAAGCAGATGTAGCTTTTTATAATGACAAACAAACAATAAAAGAGGCTCAAAAAATAGTCAAGGGTTCTGCGAATCTAAAAGATGCCATACTAACACAGATTGGAAATATTGAAACATTGAAAAACGAACAACAAAAGGCTTTAAATGCTTTTGAGTTAGAGCAAAGAGCGAAAGCTTATGGGATTTTGAATCATGGTAAAACGACCGATGCTAGTGGTAAGATACTTCGGGTTGATGATATTGCAAAAGAAATAGCATTATTAGAAAAAACTACCCCAGTTATACCTGCTGTTCCGTTAACAGAGGTGCAAAAAATAGAATCGCAAATAGAGGCTGTAGAAGCACAAATAAAGCCAAAAGTTGACTTGCTAACTGAAATTACTGATCAAAGAAAAAGCATCAGGCAAAACATTGTGCTTAAGGAAATTGAAGCTTTAGAAAAAAAGGCTTTCCAAAACCATCTGCTTGATTGGGGATTCTCAGAGAGACAGAAAGAGGCAAGAAACAATCATGGGACTAGTTTAACCTCGTCTGCTGAGCAACAACACTATTTGGATTATTTACAAGAACAAGTCAATCAAAAAACCTATTTAGCAGAAGTGAACAAGGGGGAAAAAGTTAAATTTGGCTTAGACCACCTAAAGAGTAATACCGAATATGAGGATTGGAAAAAAGGAAGAGAAGCTAAACAAGTGGACGATTTAATTCGTGAAGCGGATAAAAAAACCAAAATAAAATTAAGCGAGTTAGAGGGAAAAGGCATTACACTTAATAATGAATTAGCACCTTTACGGGTTGAACATAAGAGGCTTGTCGATATAGATGAAGACTATAATAATCGAAATACGCCTTATCAAGAGTATAAAAGTAAGATGCAAAAATTAGATGATTTAAAACTATTACAAGCGGAACAACATACGCCCATCAAAACGAAAGAAATGGGTGAAGCACAGAAAAAACTAACAGACTTGGAAACTATTGAAAGCAAAAAGCTTAAAGTTCCTGAAGCAGCATTAGAAAAACAGGGCATCAAGACCCAGTTAGATGCTGATATTCAACAAAAAATCAGTGCTAAACAAGCAACTCAACCCAAGGGAAAAGTACCTGACCTCTTCGCAACAGACGCAGAGGCGAAAGGGTTTGGCAAGGCATGGCAAAATGTGGATGACTTAAAAGCCAAAGGCTTTACAGAGCTAGCCGAACATAGCAAAGGGGCCAAAGGGGTTGGCTGGAAAGCAGGGGCTTTAGTGGGCGTTATTGGGGCTGGGCTTACCCTACAACAATTCTTCGCCGCAGGCAAAGCCCAAGAAGCCAACGCCGCCAAAGAAGCGAAACTCGCTCAACTTCGGCAACAACAAGCAGACCTTGGGGGCTAATACCCATTCAAAGATTAAATAGCGTAAATTTTTTCTGTGTAGGGGTGCGATTTATCGCATCCGTTTGGGGATTGTGGGGCGGACGTGATAAATCACGCCCCTACATTAAATACGCTATTCAAACTTTGAATTGGTATAATACCCATTCAAAGATTGAATGGCGTGTTTTGTCATTCCGATCGTAGCCGAGGAATCTCCTTACCGTCTAGGGGGATTTCTCGACAAGCTCGAAATGACGCGGTTTTGGTGATTTCCGTGGGGGAGGGTTTCAAACTCTCCCACTCCAAGATATTACGCTATTTAATCTTTCAATTGGTATAAATCGTTGAGACGGGACGCCACGGAGAGCGTCCCCTACAGAATGGCTCAATAATACTTGGAATAGCTATAATAGCTATTACGGCAGTTGGTTGCCTTGAATAAACTTCAACAAATCTGGCAATGAGGTCGAGGCATTCGTAGTAATGTTATAGCTGTTGGCTAACCCACCGCCCAACCCAAGGGCTTGGGCTTTTAACACATCGTTAGCCGTAACCCCTTGCTGAACAGGGGGCATATTCAGGGGTTTTACCTGCACTTGCCCTGGTTGAAAGGGTAGATTATTCCGAAACGGAGACCCGACGGGGTATTGTTGCAAGTCTGCATTATTCGCCGTATTGGCAACCGTGTAAAAAGGCAATACACTTTGCAAGCCGAAAAAATTCAACGCTTCAGGCGGAAAGTTTGAAAAGGTAGGAATAACCGCCCCGCCTTGCACGGTGTTGACTAAATCAACAGGAATCGTTAGGTTCTTCCCAAAATCAGGTGCCATCACCTCATTAAACAAATTGGCTGAACGCCCTAAATAATCCAAGGCATTATCGGTTCCTGCATTATATAACTTGGGGGCAATCAGTTGTTCCGTTAGCCCTGTGTGTTCAAAAGGCTTTGTGGCATCTTGCAGACGATTCCCCATTTTCGTTAACCGCACGGGCGAATAGAACGAGCTAGAGCGTAAAAAACTACTTTCAACATCTACGGTATAGCTATTGTTGAAATCAATTTGTTGTTGAAATTGGGGGGTGGTTGTTTGATTGATTTTGTTAATACCTCGACTGAAGGAGTTATCTAGCCCTGATAGCCAGCCTAGGCGTACCTTGCCAAAGCCCGTGCCTTGCCCTGCTCCGCCGTTACCAAAGCCTAAATTACCACCAACAATCCCCATATAAAAACGACCCCTTATTTTCTCTACTATCAGCAGTTTCGACCGTTTTATCCATATGCCCTAGGTTTGTAACACGATTGTTGCAATAAACGGTTAAAGCGTGAAATTGGCATCCGCTTGATTCAGGTGCGTTAGCGTTACAAACACATCTTCCAGCGAAGGTTCAATTTCTCGAATACCCCTATTTTCAATGCCTGCTTGCTTTAAATCCAGCACCAATTGGTCTTTCGGGATAGAATCAGGCATGGTAACGTGCAACGCCTGCCCAAAAATAGTAACATCCTGCACATAGGGGAAAGCTTTCACCTTGTTAAAAGAAGCCACCAATGGTCTGCAAACCAGCTCATACCGAGAAACACCCTCACCCACAACTGCCCGTAAATGCTTCAATTCATCGGGGCCACCTGAAACAATCAACTTTGAATTGTAAATATAGCCCACACTACTACAGCGTTCGGCTTCATCCATATAATGCGTGGTTACAAACAGCGTAACACCACTGCTGGCAAGGGTAAACAGTAAATCCCACAAATGCCTGCGTGCAACGGGGTCCATCGCCGCAGTGGGTTCATCTAAAAAAATAATATCGGGCGAATGCACCAAGGCACAACACAACGCCAGCCGTTGCTTCCACCCCCCCGAAAGTTGCTTCGCCAAATAATTGGCGTAAGGTTCAATACCCACTAGCTCTTTAACCGCTCGCTTACTGGCTTCCCCTGCTTTGCCTGTAACGCCGTAAAGCCCCGCATAAAAATCCAAATTTTCAGAAACCGTTAAATCTTCATACAAGCTAAACTTCTGAGGCATATAGCCAATATATCGCCGAATCAGTTCGGGTTCCTGCTCAACATCAATACCGCAAACCAATGCCTTACCTGAAGTAGGGGGCATTAACCCGCACAACATTTTAATCGTGGTTGATTTTCCAGATCCGTTGGGACCTAAAAAACCGTAAATTTCGCCTTTACCCACCCGCAAATCCAACGAATCAACGGCAATGCGGTCGCCGAATTTACGCACTAATTTTTCGGTGATAATAACGGCATCCGTTGGGGTATCCACACTCATTTAAGCGTCATCCTGATTCACAACCACTTGGACAGACATCCCTGGGAAAAGGCGGTGGGCGTTAATATCCGCCGTTGGGGAAACCTCAATGCGGATGCGGAAGGTGGCTTCGGTACCTGTGGAAGCATCTGCCGTAGCCCCTGAACCCGAAGGAACAAATTCACTTTTGGGGCTGATAAACGCCACTTCCCCTGAAAATTTAGCCTCAGGGTATGCCTTACTTTTGATGGAAACTTTTTGTCGGCGGTGCAGATATTGTAGTTTGGATTCTGGCACGAACAAGTCTATCCATAAGTGGTTGCTATCTAAAATATTGACGGCTGGCACATCAGGCGGCACCACTTGCCCCAGCGAAACCGTCAACAAATTGACCGTTCCCCGAATAGGCGAAAGCACGGTAGATTCTTCCATTTTAACTTTTAGGCCTTGCACAATACTGTTAGCTCGTTGAATTTCAGCATCGGCAATTTTTAGTTCGGCTGGGTTTACTTTTTCTTTCAGCTTACTCAGTTGAGCCGTTGCCCCCGAACGTTCGGCTTTAGCAATGCCAATTTCTTCAATTCTAGCCCCTTTTTGCACCAACGAAACCCTTGCCTTAGCCGCCTGCAACGCACTTTGGGCAGATTCTAAATTGTTTTGAATTTCATCCACTTTTTGCTGAGAAATAATACCACTAGCCAACACCTGTTTGGCTTGTTCTAGCTGGTTTCGGCACACTCTTACTTTGGCTTCCACTTCCCTTACCTTGGCTTGGGCTTCGGCTAGTTCTTCAGGCCTGCCACCATTAACCAGTAAGGCAATGCGTTCGTTACTCTGCTTCACTTTGGCTTCAGCCTGTTGAATATCGCTAGGGGAAACAGCGGTTAGCAACAGTTCTTTTTTTGCTTTTACTTCCGCTAAACTGGCTTCTGCTTCCATTAACTTGGCTAAAATTTCTTTATTTTCAAACCGAATTAACGGCGTACCCGCCTGCACTTCCGTGCCTTCTTTCACTAAAACGGCGGTTACCCTGCCCCCTAACCGAGACCCGTTTTTTACTTCTTCCGCCTGTAAAACACCGTTAAATAACAGAGGCGATTGAAAAAACGACCCCCACAAAGGCTTAGCTAATAACAAAACACCCAACAACAGGGCTATTAGTAATAGTAGTTTTAGTTGATGGGCAGCAACCCAAGGCTTTAATTTGGTATTCATCGTAAAAAAACGGGGTCTCTCTTATACAATAGCAACGGTTAAGATGCTTGATATAACTGGTAATAAGCCCAAACACCTTCAAAAACGTGTTCAACATAGTGCCGAGTTTGATCATACGGAATAGTTTCAACAAATAAATCAGGCGATTGTGCAAACGTTTCCTGCCGAGTGTTCACCCATTCGGCTACAGCACCAGGCCCTGCGTTATAAGCCGCCACCACCAACAACGGATGATTTTCCAGCTGATTATACAAATACCGTAAATAAGCAGAACCCAAGGTGATATTGGTTTTCGGTTCCATTAGCTGCAACGAAGAAACAGGCGATTGTTTCAGGCTTCTAGCCATATCATTGGCCGTAGAAGGCAATAACTGCATTAAACCCACCGCTTTCGCTGGGC
>JAPLIO010000106.1 GCA_026389055.1 Candidatus Melainabacteria bacterium
AACTCACCTGCGACCCAACCGATTGTTAAGCAGGCTTGGTTCAGCTTTTCCAAGTACTCAGTGAAGGACTCGTGGATCTCACGTAGGCCATTGACGATGACCCAGCTCCGGAATTCGTGTTTGTACTCACCAAGAAGCGTTTCATCATTCGTGTCTGGAACGATGCGAAGCTTGGTTTCCTTGGAGAGATCAAAATTTCGAATCGCGGAGCTGGCGGCTGCATGAACACCGAAACCCATGAAGATTGATGCTCTGCGAATGCCTATCCGCGCGTATTCCAAGAGCGTTTCGAAGTCGATACCTGACATTGCTGGCGGCTAACGTTCGAGCTGAGCAGCCGCAGCCAGCTGGCCGCGCGGAGCTGAAAATAGACAGGCAGCGTAGCGCGGCCAGCTGGCGGAGGTCCAATCGAGCGACCGGTTAGGCACCGGAGTTCTCCTCGCCAAGATTCTTTCCTCTTCCATCTCTGTACTCGCGAGACTCGTAGCTTCCGCTTGCTGAGTTTGGGCCCTCATCACTGAATAAATTGACCACGGTTCCCGATGCATTCTTTCCGTGAAGCCGTAGTGAAATGGTGTGTGACTTTTGGCCCCCTAGTCGGTCGTCGTAAAGATCCGCGACGATCCTTCCCCCTTTGACGTTGAGCTTGGCATCTCCGGTAACCGTGAACCAGCCGGGCTTTGGTTCTGCATACCCTAGAACGAACTTGCATGGAATGTCTTGAGCCCAGCCTGAACCGCAAGATGCACTCAGAGCCACTATGACAAAAACCAGTTTGTAGCGAGAGCGCATGTGGAACCTAACGAAGCTGAGGGGCCGGAGACAGCTGGCCGCGCGGAGCTGAAAATATACAGGCAGCGTAGCACGGCCAGATGGCGTAGGTCCACTCGAGCGACCTGTTAGCCATGGTCGAGAAGATACAAGCCACATGGCTCGGCCCATTGTCGAATGATGTCAATGGAGGCGCGACTATTGAAGTAGAAGTGATGCGTATCGTCCCAGCTCTCGAAAAATGCGCAACCCAGCTCAGGCAAAACAACTTGGAACTGGCGATGCTTCAGCGTCGTGCCGCCGTTCGGCGTGCAGTACTTGTACAGCACCTCTGATGAGGTGAACTCGCGAAAGATCGTGCGGTCGTGCGCGCGTCTGCGAAATGCAAATGATAGAACTGGCGTTCCAGCAACGAGCAATGCACAGAACTTAGCGTGACGTGCAGTACGAATCTCGGCTGAGACCGCCAGCCCACTCACATGGCTTGGGAGATCCCCTTCGTTCCAGGCGACTGCTCTGAGCCATGGGTAATGACGACGCAGCTCCGCCTGGCGAACTTCTGGCAAGTTGACAAGGCGGCGCATCTGAAAGGCTAACGTTTGAATTGAGCCGCGCCGCAAGGCATCGGCTCGAATGAGTGGTTAGCCATTTCCCGCCTCACAGGCCATCCTCGCGGCCAGAAAGCCATTGCGCCCAATTGCGGCGAGCCGCAGCCAACTCGGACTGCGTCGGAAGGAATACATCTGCGCCGCCGTCGTAAGGCGCATATGCCGTGGCACGGTCGAAGTTCGCAATCAATATTTGGCCCGTAGCGTCTTCAGCGGAAGCAAGGATCAATGGCCGCAGGTTTTCCGGGCTAGACCTAAATGCCGCTCCAAAGAACCGAATCGAATCGCCTTCATCTTCTTCCTCGATTGTCAAAGCGTCCAAGTGGGAAAACAAGGAAGAATCGAGGCCAGGAAGAACCACCCGGTCTGGATTTTTTGAAGGGCCGAACCGGGTGGCAAACAGAACGCAATTCGCGGTCCCGATTGCGTCGTCCGCGAC
>JAPLIO010000117.1 GCA_026389055.1 Candidatus Melainabacteria bacterium
CAAGCACCAAGCACCAAGCACCAAGCACCAAGCACCAAGCACCAAGCACCAAGCACCATAAGCCGTTTAAAGGCTTTACCCTTTCTGAATTGCTGGTTAGTTTAGCAGTTTTAGGGTTAATTGCAGGCTTAACTGTGCCTTCCATTATCAATAGTGTTCAAGTTGCAAAAAAACGAGCCCTACTGAAAGAAAGCTTACAGCTTATTTCATCTATTGTTCAAGCAGGCGTTTTGAATGGAGATTTTCAAAACATCACCACCTTTGATATTGTCAATCAAAATGGACCGGGTAGTATTACAAACTACTTCACCAGTAAATTGAATGCCAAGCAATGCGTAAAGCCCGACGGTAGTAAAGATCTTCTTTCAAAGGGATGCGATAGGGCTTTTAACAACGCAACAAGTGATGCTCATGTAGACCATTACGGTAAATGGCTCCTTCCCAATGGGGTTCGGATATCGCTCTCCAGCCAAAACTGGACTAACGTCCGTCCTCTTAGTTTCCATATTATTACAGATGCTTATTCTACTTATGATCTTAGTTGGATTCCTGAAAAGCGGACTGTATTTACATTTCACTGTAACACAACAGACACACCCTCTCCTCGTGAGGGAGATAGTACGTTGACTAAACCCGGTATGTGTCAACCTTTTTCTAGCACGGAGGATGTTTTAACAAGTAAAGCATTAGGATTAACTTAACCCATTAAACTAATTCAAAGATTGAATGTCATAAAATCTTGATTAGGGCGACCAAAAGGCTCTCCCCTACACAGGGGCAATTATTAGATTACTGTAGGGACATCCCTCTACGGGAGACCGCCGATGATATAACCAAAAATACGTTTTTAATTGATATCAGCATTAAGAAGACTAAAAGACAGAAAACGTAACGTTCACAACGGATGTTACCTTCTTTTGAATGGTAGACGTATCATAAGTGCCATAGTCTGAAACTTCGGTAGAAAACTTGGGTGTAATTTGAAACACCCCACTAGAAGCCTTCACCATAGAACCAACGGTACCACCCGTATTTTTCGCCATGGTTTCGGCTCTATCCTTGGCGTTTTTCGTGGCTTGCCCAATCAATTCCAATTTCAAATTATCCAAATTCTTATAAAAATAAGCGGGCGATTGTGCCTGAACAGGCACGCCTTCCCCCACTAACCGACCAATTGTTTTCACCAAAGTGGAAACTTGGCTAACCCGTTCCGTGGCTACTACCAAGGTTTTAGAAAGTTCGTAGCCATCAATTTCGTTTGTATCATAGCCTTGGCTATTTTTTTCATACTTGGTGTTGGCTACAAGCGGATCTTCATCTAACGCATCTTCGGGAATATCGCCATGCATGACGAAATCTTTCACCAAATTAAAATGCTTGTTTAACAATTTAATGGCTTCTTGACGAGTAGGGGCGGTTTCGGTTACTTGCAACCGCCATTCCACTTGGTCTGCCGTAACATCTTTTTGGGCAAAGCCTGTTAGGGCTAGTTGCGATTGTTCTAACTGCTTGGTTTTAACAAACGCCCCTGAAAAAATGCTGACTGAAAAAACAATACCTAGCATTAACAGAATACCTAAGACTACCAGCTGATTTTGGTTGACCCATTGTTTGAAATTTTGTTTTGTTTCTTCTGAAGCCCATGCCATCATCATAATAAAATATCCTCTACGACCAATAATACCAACGTTAAAAACATATCCTTTTAAAAACAGATTAGTAACCATTAGTATATAGGGTTTTAAGAGGCATTTCAAGCAAAACCTCCGCTTATTTTTAAAAAATAAGCGGAGGATTGAATACTTAAAAATTAACCAACCCTTAGAATGGCAATTTTAAACCGGGAATATTTAAGCCTTGGGTTAAAGCAGACATTTTATCTTGCGTTTTGCTCATAATACGCTCAGTCAACTGTTCTAACGCTTGTTGAACATCGGTTTGAATCGTAGCAGCATCATTGAGGGAAGCATCAATCTGTACGTTCCAGCCTTCAAACTTCCCGTTACAAGCAATGGTTACTTTCCCATCAGCAGATTGACCTTCCATTTGAGAAGACGCCAATTCATCCTGAATTTTCACCATTTGGTCTTGAACTTTTTTCGCTTGGCTCATCATTTTTGCAATATCAAACATCATTATAAAGCACTTTCTATTGATTTTTAGCGTTGCAAACCAACGCTAAACGTTAATTTTAAACAACTCTGTTAACGAACTCGGCAACACCCTTTCATTATGCCTCAAATCTAGTAAATTTGACAAGCACCAAACGCTCAATTATGCTATTCTATTTCCTATCAGCCTGTTTTAATTTGAAATAGAAAGTACCATTCTAATGACACTCATCACTGATGATATTGAACAAAACCTAGATGCCTCTATTAAAGAAAAAGCCCACCCCTTGAAACCAACCTTGTGGCAAGCATTTAAACTAAGTGTGATTACTACGCTCAACAGTTTACCCGTCCTGCTATTCGCTTTTTTTCTGCTGATTACCCAGTTGATGCTACTGCCGAAAGAATCCCCCCCCGCATCGGTCGGTGGAGATTTATCGGTGCTGTTTCCGTGGTTGTTTTGCCTGTTAAGCGTAGCTTGCTTATCGGTTTTATTCCAAGCAGGTTGGATGCATTTCTTGGCAGAACAAGCAAAAAAAATCATCACATTAACCCTAAAACTGAAAGAATCAGCTGAAGAACCCACTGAAAAAGCCGCTAGTAAAGAGCCTGAATTAACCGTTTTACAGCACTTGTTTTCGGGTATTGGGCAGTTTGGTAAACCGATGTTAGGATACTATGCCCTTCAATTAATTGTGCTAGTTGCCTTCGTACTCATTAGCTCTTGGCTGGTGAACCTCATTGGTATTCCTGTTGAAATTCAAACTAAAGAGATGCAAACCACCCTAGCTCAATGGGTACAACACACCCCAACAGAAGCACAAATATTACACTTCCTTCAACAATTTAATACTCATAGTATCCAACAAATTAGCCAATTGGGCATGCTCTTTAGTGTAAGTATTATTGTTTTTACGTTATTTATTCTGCTCACTAGCTTTTTGCCCAGCATTATTGTTACCAAACAGGTTTCTCTGCAAAAAGCTTGGGAACTACAATTACAACTCATTAAACAATACCCTATTCAAGCGATATTTATTAGTTCATTCCAACCCGTTGGCGGATGTTTTCTTCCGCTATTTATTCCTCGTTCTAGCTCATTTGCCATTGATATGCTCTTGTATTTTGGCACTTACCTTGGCATGATATGGAGCCAAGCCTTTCCGATTGCTTACCTGCTTGTCCAAACAAATTTTCCAAAAACTGCCGAACCTGCGGAACCTGAACCCCATGAATTAGATATCACGGTTTAAAGGTTACCCATTCAATGCCCCTTACAAAACAAGCCAAAGCCTTACGGGCAACAAAAGCTTTTTTTGAAGAGCAGGTTCAACGGCATAAAACGCCCAATTTTATCGAGTCCGACCCCGTTTCGTTGGTGCATCGGTATACCCAAGACCCTGCTTCGGCGGAAGTGGTGGCTTTAATTACTTGCCTGATGGCTTATGGGCAACGCCCTGCTATTATTAAGGCGTTAGAAACCCTTTTTTACCGATTTCCAAAAGGTGTTTCGCCTATTGAATTCATCCAAACAGCGACCAAAGCGGAGCTTGATAGTCGGTTGGATGGGTGGTATTACCGCTTTTACACGGCGGCAGATATGGCAACCTTGTTACTAGGCTTGGGGCACATTCTCAGAAGCTATGGTTCGTTGAAAGCCTCTTTTTTAGGTGATTCATGTTCATTTATTGATGATAGAGGGGTATTGAGCCAAACCACGCATCAGTGGAATCAATTACTGCGTGAAACCTTGTTACAGCAACGTGATGGGGGGCTTACTTATGGATGTGGTTATATGTTTCCCAATGGGAAGCCGAGTGTTTCTCCGTTGAAGCGGCTTTATCTGTTTTTAAAATGGATGGTTCGGTTTGATGCGGACATTGTGCCTTCAGTGGATTTGGGGTTTTGGGCGGATTGTATTGCCCCGAAAGCGTTAGTTATTCCGTTGGATACGCATGTTCATGCCATTAGTTTGAAGCATGGGCTGACGCAACGCAAATCTAAAAATTTAGATACGGCGTTGGAAATTACGACCGTCCTTAGCCAGTGGCATCCTGAAGACCCATTAATTTTTGATTTTGCTTTTATGGGTATTGGCACCAGTAAAACTTAGCGTTATAACGATATCAAAACACACACCATCCCCAAAACAAAAACTCCCCCAACTAGCCTTGCGGACAGTTGGGGGAGTTCTCAAAATATAAACCTTGGCAGAAAGCTATCTTCCCAAGCCCTCTCGAGCTAAGTATTGTCGCTGTACAAAGTCTTTACGGCCGTGTTCGGGATGGGAACGGGTGTTTTCCTCGTACTAAACCACCAAAGAATCCTTTAAAGAAATATCGCTCTCTGAAAACTACATAGAGTTGTTATTACTTAATCTTCACCAATCAATTAAAGGAAAAGCCCTCGTCTTATTAGTATCACTCCGCTCCATCTGTTACCAGACTTCCACGTATGACCTATCAACCTGATTATCTTCCAGGAGACTTACCGCGTTAACCGCGTGAGAGATCTCATCTTGTGGTGGGCTTCGTACTTAGATGCTTTCAGCACTTATCCTCGACAGGCGCAGCTACCCAGCATTTACCGTTGGCACGATAACTGGTACACCGTTGGCCTATCCGTCTCGGTCCTCTCGTACTAAAGACGGCTCCACTCAAATCTCTTGCGCACATGCCGGATATGGACCGAACTGTCTCACGACGTTCTGAACCCAGCTCACGTACCGCTTTAATGGGCGAACAGCCCAACCCTTGGAACGTACTACCGCTCCAGGATGCGACGAGCCGACATCGAGGTGCCAAACCTCCCCGTCGATGTGGACTCTTGGGGGAGATCAGCCTGTTATCCCTATGGTAACTTTTATCCGATGAGCCACGGCGATTCCATTCTCAACCGCAGGATCACTAAGCCCGACTTTCGTCCCTGCTCGACTTGTTTGTCTCGCAGTCAAGCTCCCTTATGCCTTTGCACTCTACGATCGATTTCCATACGATCTGAGGGAACCTTTGGACGCCTCCGTTACGCTTTAGGAGGCGACCGCCCCAGTCAAACTCCCCGCCTGCAACTGTCCCAACGCCAGCTTCATGGCAATTGGTTAGAAACCCAATAAACAAAGAGTGGTATCTCAACAATGACTCCACAATAACCAAAATTACTGCTTCAAAGTCTCCCACCTATCCTGCGCAATGTTCATCAAATCTCAATTACAAGTTAGAGTAAAGCTCAATAGGGTCTTTCTGTCCTGGCATACGTAGGCCGTATCTTCACAGCCATTCCTATTTCGCCGAGTCCCTCCTTGAGACAGTTCCCAGATCGTTACGCCATTCGTGCGGGTCAGAACTTACCTGACAAGGAATTTCGCTACCTTAGGACCGTTATAGTTACGGCCGCCGTTCATCGGGGCTTAGGTTCACAGCTTCGTTGTAAACAACTAACCGCTCCCCGTAACCTTCCGACACCGGGCAGGCGTCAGCCCCTATACGTCGTCTTACGACTTTGCAGAGACCTGTGTTTTTGGTAAACAGTCGCCTGGGACATTTCACTGCAACCCTCTCTCGCTCCAGCTGTACAGCCTTCACGATAATAGGGCACCTCTTCTCCCGAAGTTACGAGGCTATTTTGCCGAGTTCCTTAAGGAGGGTTATCTCGCGCATCTCGGTATTCTCTACCAATCCACCTGTGGCGGTTTACGGTACGGGTAATTTAATATCTCATATACGACGCTTTTCTCGGCAGTGTGCTATCTGTCACTTCGGTTCCGTAGAACCTCCACATCACGCCTCACATCAACATTCAGGCGGATTTACCTACCCAAACTAGCTACACGCTTGTACGAACTCAACCAATCATCCGCTCACATAAACTACTGCGTCACGCCGCTACTCAAACAATATAAAATTAGTTCAGGAATATCAACCTGATCGTCATCGACTACGCCTTTCAGCCTCGCCTTAGATCCCGACTAACCCAACGCGGACGAGCCTGCCGTTGGAAACCTTAGATTTTCGATGCAGTAGATTCTCACTACTGTTTTCGCTACTCAAGCCAGCATTCTCACTTGTGATTCGTCCACATGTCCTTGCCGGTCATGCTTCATCCTACTACACAACGCTCCCCTACCCATCACGTCCCTAGGACGGATGCCATAGCTTCGGTTCTACACTTAGCCCCGTAAATTTTCCGCGCGCTATCTCTTGACCAGTGAGCTATTACGCACTCTTTAAAGGATGGCTGCTTCTAAGCCAACCTACTGGTTGTCTGTGAAATAACACCTCGTTTATCACTTAGTGTAAAATTAGGGACCTTAGCTGATGGTCTGGGCTGTTTCCCTCTTGACAACGGATCTTATCACTCGCTGTCTCACTGCCAGATATCACGTTACAGGTATTCGGAGTTTACCTCGATTTGGTACCTCTAGACGAAGCCCGCACCGAATTAGTGCTCTACCCCCTGTAAGATACGTCTGACGCTGCACCTCAATGCATTTCGGGGAGAACCAGCTAGCTCCGGGTTCGATTGGCATTTCACCCCTAACCACAACTCATCCGAGAATTTTTCAACATTCATCAGTTCGCACCTCCACGTAGTATTACCTACGCTTCACGCTGGCCATGGTTAGATCACCCGGGTTCGGGTCTAACGCCTGTAATTAAAACGCCCAATTAGGACTCGGTTTCCCTACGGCTACGACTTCTTACCA
This sequence comes from Candidatus Melainabacteria bacterium, assembly GCA_026389055.1. GTDB lineage: Bacteria > Cyanobacteriota > Vampirovibrionia > Vampirovibrionales > JAJTHC01 > JACEUU01. Next base: position 6,814 of record JAPLIO010000117.1, read on the forward strand.
TCTTAACCTTACTACAGACGTTAACTCGCTGGCTCATTCTTCAACAGGCACGCCATCACCCTATCAATAAGGCTCTGACTGCTTGTAAGCGTACGGTTTCAGTTTCTATTTCACTCGGCTTTACACCGTTCTTTTCACCTTTCCGTCACCGTACTGGTTCACTATCGGTCACAAGTAGTATTTAGCCTTACGAGATGGTCCTCGCGGATTCGTGCGGAATTTCACGTGTAACGCACTACTCGGGAGCATATCACAGAAGACTAGTCAATTTAAATCAAACGGCTATCACGCTCTATGGCCCAGCTTCCCAGCTGTGTTAATCTATCAACTAATTTTTTTACTTCCGTCACCTCTAGCAGAAAGTGAACAATACGTCCCACAACCCCGATAATACAACCACTGCAATGTATCACATATCATCGGTTTAGGCTATTCCCCGTTCGCTCGCCGCTACTCAGGGAATCTCTGATTTGATTTATTTTCCTCTAGTTACTAAGATGTTTCAGTTCACTAGCTTACCTTCGTCAACACTATGTATTCATGCTGCGATACCATAACTTAACTCATGGTGGGTTTCCCCATTCGGACACCAACGGATCAAGGCTTAATACAGCTCCCCGTCGCATTTCGTCGTTTCTCACGTCCTTCATCGGCTACTTGTACCTAGGCATCCACCGTACGCTCTTAATAGCTTTACCTTTAATTATTTTCTACGAGGATGCTCAATAAGCTTCCATAAGGCGTGCTAACTTCGTTACTACAGTACTCAAATCCTCATGTACTTCTATGTACACTACGGATTTTCCGTGCTTCGTGCCTCGTTATCCCATCCTTCTGAAACCTTCTCGAACAACCTCTATTGGCTACTTTAAGAATATTACGTAAACCAGTATCAAAAAACAATTTCTCGTTTTCTATATACTAATTTTTAAGTATATCTAACAACTCTATGCAGTTTTCAAAGAACAATTTAATTAACACCTTAAATATCAATGTATTGGTATATACACTGAAAACTAAATAACCAAGCAAGCTATAAACAATTTAAAATCCAAAACACCATTCAACTTCAGTAAAATAATAACCTAAAACTCTGAAGCGTCTCTACCATACGGTAGACGATGCCGACCTAGGAGTATAAATCAACTGGTAAAATACCATTGATTCACGCTCTCCTTAGAAAGGAGGTGATCCAGCCGCACCTTCCGGTACGGCTACCTTGTTACGACTTCACCCCAATCAAAAGCCCTACCTTAGGTACCTGCCTCCGTAAACGGTTAGCTCAGTAACTTCGGGCATGACCCTCTTTCGTGGTGTGACGGGCGGTGTGTACAAGACCCGGGAACGTATTCAATGCAGCGTGCTGATCTGCATTTACTAGCGATTCCAGCTTCACGTAGTCGAGTTGCAGACTACGATCCGAACTGAGGGTGGGTTTGTAGATTAGCCAAGCCTCGCGACTCAGCAACTTATTGTCCCATCCCATTGTAACACGTGTGTAGCCCTGGGCATAAGGGGCATGATGATTTGACGTCATCCACACCTTCCTCCGGCTTGTCACCGGCAGTCTGGCTAGAGGGTTCAGCATCCTACGATCTGTAACAACTAACCACGTGGGTTGCGCTCGTTGCGGGACTTAACCCAACATCTCACGACACGAGCTGACGACAACCGTGCACCACCTGTCTCTTAGCTCCCTTGCGGGCACCCCTAACTTTCGCTAAGGTTCTAAGGATGTCAAGCCCAGGTAAGGTTTTTCGCGTTGCATCGAATTAAACCACATGTTCCACCGCTTGTGCGGGTCCCCGTCAATTCCTTTGAGTTTCAACCTTGCGGCCGTACTCCCCAGGCGGAGTATTTAACGCGTTAGCTACGGCACTGAAGGGGTCGATTCCCCCAACACCTAATACTCATCGTTTACAGCCAAGACTACAGGGGTATCTAATCCCTTTCGCTACCTTGGCTTTCGTCCATTAGCGTCAGTAATAGCCCAGAAGCCCGCTTTCGCTACGGGTGTTCCTCTTGATATCTACGCATTTCACCGCTACACCAAGAATTCCAGCTTCCCCTACTATACTCTAGTCAGACAGTTTTCAACGCACTACACGGGTTGAGCCCGCGCCTTTAACGCCAAACTTATCTAACCGCCTACGGACGCTTTACGCCCAATAATTCCGGACAACGCTCGCACCCTACGTATTACCGCGGCTGCTGGCACGTAGTTAGCCGGTGCTTCCTCTGTGGGTACCGTCATTATCTTCCCCACCGACAGGTGTTTACAGACCGAAATCCTTCATCCACCACGCGGGATTGCTGCGTCAGACTTTCGCCCATTGCGCAATATTCCCTACTGCTGCCTCCCGTAGGAGTGTGGGCCGTGTCTCAGTCCCACTGTGGCTGGTCATCCTCTCAGACCAACTATGGATCATCGCCTTGGTAAGCCTTTACCCCACCAACTAGCTAATCCAACGCAGACCAATCTCTTACCAATAAATCTTTTATGCAATCTATCTCAAAACTGCACTTATGCGGTATTAGCACCCGTTTCCAGATGTTATCCCCCAGTAAAAGGTATGTTATCTACGCGTTACTCACCCGTCCGCCACTAAGCCCGAAAGCTCCGTTCGACTTGCATGTATTAAGCATCCCGCCAGCGTTCGTCCTGAGCCAGGATCAAACTCTCCATTACAAAAAAATATACTTCCGTAATCTTTTTTGAGAATCTAATCTCGCTATTTGGCTACTATTTCATTTCTCGGAATTATTGTCTAAAGCTCTTAAATTCTACAGAAATTCTGTAGTTTTTCGCTCGGTTATTTAGTTTTCAATGTACCAATCTGTTTCGTAGGCAGTGTGTACCGCCCCCTCCACATGAACTAATATATGATAAGCAGATTTGAGTGTCAATGGGGATTTTTAAAAGTTTTCACTTCTTCACATAATCGTCATACTACTACGGGCAATGCCCCCAAAAAAGCCTATAACACCTACCTGTAAAGTGGCTTAACATGGCGTTACAATTAAACTAGCAACCTCTCCCACTACAATAGACAGACAGAAATCCGCCTCGAGCCATCATCAATACTATTAATCTTATTTTAAATCAAGCCCAAAGCCTTATCAAACGGAGGCCCCCAAAAATCAACATCCCATTTACCACACATACCAGCCTTTATAATAAGTGGCTTTACAGGCTCTCCAGGAGACTGCATTGGTTGTTCCGTTAAATTACAAACCAAATGAATCATATCAGGATTACTGCCTGTATGAACCATATCTTTTGCATAAGCCTTTGAAGTAATTGTCCATAGTATGTATGAAGGGGTAACGTATATAGGCTGCTGAACCTGAACCTTAGCACCACTAGGTAAAATCCACCTAGCATTATGCGTATTGGTAATATCCGTAGGGCCAGCGTTAACATACCCCCTAACACAACCAGCAGAAGCCGTATCCGTTTTAACACACTGCTTCGTATAATTCAGCTTACTGCTTAAATAATCCACAATACTACCCGCACCACTAGAAGTAATATCCCAATTCGTAACCGATTGGAAATCACCGTTAAGCACACCAGCCTGCGTGATTTGAGACAGCAATTGAACCGTCTCTTTCAAAATAGCCCTATTCTTTGATTTATCTACAGAAACCACAATACCAGGAACAGTCAACCCAGCTATCAAGCCCAAAACCGCCAAACTAACCAGCAATTCAGATAAAGTAAAGCCTAGTCTATGCTTGATGCTTGATGCTTGATGCTTGATGCTTGATGCTTGATGCTTTAAAATTAACATAAATACGCCCTTTTTTCAAGTGAAGGATAAAGTGGAAAGATAGCTATAGCAGTAATAATAGCTATAGCAGTAATATCGGCAATAAAAAGGGGAACTTTAAGAGGCAGATAAAACAGAGGAGATAATAGTTCAGTCGTAAGGGCACAAGGGGCGGGGTTGAATGCGTAGCACAGCCCAACGGCGGGCTACTAGCCCGAAACGCCCAAAAAAGAGAGAGAGAGAGACGCCCCCTAGCTAAACCGAATAGAGCCTAAGGTTTTAACCTGCGTGCTAGGCCCTACTTCCGTATAGCTTAACACCGCCAGCTGGGGCAACAACCGTTCCACCAACTTCCGCACATGGGGGCGTAATTTAGCGTTACATAACAACACGGGTTGAACCCCCTCATTCACCAAAACCCGCTCTACTTCAGCATTAACCGCCTTCAAAAACCGCTGCGTAGTAGAAGGGCTTAACGCCAAACTTTGCGAGGTATACCCTTCATTACTGCCCAAGCTAATCATATTATTCGCCATTTCTTCCTCAATTTCAGGCGAAACCGTCAATACAGGCAGTTTTTCGCTACCAGAATCTAACAATTGCCTACAAATACTACGGCTCATGGCAATACGGCATTGCTCCGTTAAATACTCGGGCGATTTACTAATGCGGCAGTGGTATGAAATTGATTCTAAAATGGTGGCCAAATCTCGGATAGACACCTTTTCTGCCAGCAATAATTGCAACACAATATGCAGTTCAGATAACGTAATTTGCGTAGGAATTAAATCTTCCACCAACGATTCATGCGTTTTTTTCAGGTTATCCACCAGCACTTTCACATCTTGCCTACTCAAAATTTGCGGAGCAAACTTCCGAATCAGTTCCGTTAAGTGCGTAGAAACCACTGCCGAAGGCTGAATAACCGTGTAGCCGTTCATCTCGGCGTCTTCACGGTCTTCTAGCTCAATCCACAAGGCAGGCAACCCGAAGGCGGGTTCGGTGGTTTCAATGCCTGTTACGGCGTCGGCTAAATCAGGGTCGGTACACATTGCCATTAGCATATCGCTTTTAATTAGCCCTTGCCCAATGGGAATGCCTTTCAGCTTGAGGGCATAAGTATCGGGGTCTGCCTGTAGGTTATCTCTCACACGCACGCTGGGCAGAACAATCCCTAATTCTTGAGCCATTTGTCGGCGGATGTTCCCAATTCTATCCAACAAATCACCCCCAGCTTCGGGTTCAATCAGCGGGACTAATCGGTAGCCAATTTCTAATTCCATGGCTTCAACTTGCAATAGTTCCATCACTTGTTCGCCACTGGTGGGGGCTTTTTCTTGGGCTTCTTGTTGCTTTTTGGTGTCCGTTGCTTCTAGCGTGGCGGCTTCCGTTAGTTGCATATGCTTGTGCCGATGGTAACTACCAAAGCACGCCAATCCGCCAATTAACAAAAACGGAACATTCGGCATACCGGGTACGAAGCCCATACAGGTTAGCAATCCGCCCAAAATGCCTAGCACCTTGGGGTTGGTAAATAGCTGATTCCCTAAATCATCGCCCAAGCTGCTATCTTCGGTTTCACTTACTCGTGTTACTAAAATACCCGTGGCGGTAGAAATAATAATGGCGGGCAAGGAAGAAACCAAGCCATCGCCCACAGAAAGAATGGTGAAGGTGGCGGCGGCTTCGGCTACGGGCATACCCATTTGTACCACGCCAATAATTAACCCGAATACAATGTTAATAGCGGTAATAATAATGCCTGCAACCGCATCGCCCTTAACGAATTTAGAAGCACCATCCATCGTTCCGTAGAAATCGGCTTCTTTTTGAACGTTGATGCGTCGTAATCTGGCTTGATCTTCGTTGATTAACCCAGCGTTTAAATCGGCATCAATACTTAATTGCTTACCGGGTAAGGCGTCCAACGTAAATCTGGCAGATACTTCAGAAACTCTGCCCGCACCGTTGGTAATAACCATGAAGTTGATAATCATTAAAATAATGAAAATCAGCAACCCTACCACGTAGTTTCCGCCAATAACGAAGTTCCCGAATGAGGTAATAACTTCGCCCGGTTGCCCTGTTAGCAGAATTAACCTTGTGGAACTAACGTTTAGCCCCAACCGAAATAGGGTAGACATTAACAATAGTGTGGGGAAGGTGGAATATTGGAGCGGTTCCTTAGTGTAGAGTGTAACAAGCAGAATGGTAATACTGAGTGCGATGTTGACGGTTAATAGCACGTCTAAAATCATGGCGGGCAGGGGTAGCAACATCATGCCAAGCACTAGCACCACACCAACAGCTAGGAACACGTCGTTGTGCTTCATTAGTTGTTTAAAGCTCATTGGTGGGGCTACCAATGGCGGTGCTGCCATCATCATCAACCGATTATTTCTCTCTCTTGTTCGTATATCTACCCAGATGCTATTATTAAACCATTTTAGCCCCTTGTTCCGTTGCCTCCCTCCTTCAAACGCTCTACACCTTAGGGTTAAGGTTTGGATTTCTTTGGTGTATAACTAACTATCTTACCAACCAATAGGAACGACCATCGCATTTGCTCTGCAGCTGCCGATGCGTTCCGTCCACCGAAGGGGCGAAAAAAGCATCCCTCCCTTAATGCCCTTCTGGTGGCATAGGAGGGTGTTTTTTCGGGGGTTTTTAGGGGCTTGCCCCTGAATTTGTGGGGGGTGTCAGGGGGCTGCCAAACCGCAGTCCCCTGACAAACCAGCCAGCTAAAGCTAGGAATGATAATCGGCATCCATTTCAGCCCAAAGCAACCATCCAAAACTTCCTCCACAAAAAACAGAAACAAAAAAGGGGTTGACTTCCTGCCTTGAAGCCGTATATTAGTAAGTGTTGACAGACAATTTTAGTAGCCAACGCAGGCTTATATGCGGGAGTAATTCAGTGGTAGAATGCTTCCTTGCCAAGGAAGATGTCGTGGGTTCGAATCCCATCTCCCGCTATTTTTGCTATGTTAAACCAGCTAGCTACCTAAAATGCGAAAACACTGTATACTTTAATTTAAGTGTTAAATTTTAAAAACTTGCTAATTACTGCCGATTATTTCGGCATCGCTCATCCAGTTGGAAGGATACAGATAGATGAAAATTGATGTTCAATCGACCGAAAAATCTATGGTCATTGTTTCTATTGATATTACCGCCGAACAGGCTCAACAAGAATACAACAAGGCTTGCCGTCGTATTGGTCAACGGGTGAATGTACCTGGGTTTCGTCGGGGCAAAGCACCGCTACGCATGATTGAAAAATCTGTTGGTGTTGACCGTATTAAAGCAGAGGCGTTAGACCGTTATTTGCCTTATGTTTTTGCGGAAGCTGTTTCTGAAAAAAGTTTAGATATTGTGGCACCCCCTCGGGTTACTTCTGTGGATTATGAGTTAGGCAAAGGCATTCAGGTTTCTGCTGAGATTGATTTGCGTCCTGTATTAACCTTACCAGAACTCGCTTTTAATGTGCAGGTGGAACGGGTTAATAACGATACCACTGAAGCTGAAGCTCAAGAATTAACTGCATTATTGCGTCGGTTAGCTTCGTTAGAACCTGTTGAAGGTCGTGAATCATCTAAAACCGATGTGTTGACGTTAGATTTTTCTGGTAACATTGCTGGCGAACCTATCGCTGGTGGTAAAGCCGAAAACTTTGTTTTAGACATTCAAAACAACCACTTAATTGAAGGATTTGCTTCACAGTTGATTGGACGTAAAACAGGCGAAGCCTTTACCATTGAAGTACCCTTCCCTGCCGATTATTTCGACGCAACATTGGCTGGCAAATTGGCTAGCTTTGAAATTACCATTCACAAAATTGAACAACATAGCGTGCCTGAATTGACGGATGAAACTGCTCCTAAATTGGGTGAATTTACAACGGCTGCCGAAGTCAAAGCATCTATTGCTAAACGGTTAGCTGAACGGACTGAAAATGAATTGAAATTCAAAAAACAACAAGCCGTTGTTGAGAAATTGGTTTCCCAGTTAGATGTGGATATTCCTGTTTCTATGCAAGATAGAGAACTTTCTATTTTGATTGAAAACTTGGATAGACAATTTAAACGCCAAGGGCTTTCTTTAGAAGAATTGGCTCAAGTTCAAGGCAAAGAACAGTTACTTGAAGGCTTACGTAATGAAGCCATTGAACGGATTAAAACCAGCTTGGCTTTCAGCAGTATTGCCAAACAGGAAAATCTACAGGTTTCTGAAGAAGAATTTCATCAGCAAGTATTAGGGCTTTGTGAAGCCCGTGGCATGGATGAAAAAACGTTGATGCGTCAGTTAGCTCAACAGCCTTCTGGGGTTCAAGCGTTGACGGATCAGGTACTGGCTCAAAAAGTAGTTGATTTATTGGTTGAAAAAGCCACCTTTGAATTAGTAGATGCCGTTATTCCAACAGAAGCTGAAAAGCCTGAACTGCCCGAAATTATTGAAGAATCGGCTGTAGTAGAATCTGCTTCTGAAGAAGTGCCTGCACAAGCTTAATATTTTTTTATTGTGGTACTCGCTGATTGTCTGTTAGTATAGATGAACGGGGTACCACTTTTTCTTGGTTTAATTGTGGTATGTTGTTAGTATCTGTTTTGTTTATATAAAATTGACCTGTTGTTAATAGCCTTTGTTTATAGAGAGAAACTAAAATGTCAATGAACCCTTCTCAGTCTTCTTCTGTTATTCGCTCCATTTATGATGAGCAAGCCGCTTATGTACCAATGGTTATTGAGCAATCCAGCCGTGGCGAACGCTCATTCGATATTTTTTCTCGTTTAATGCGTGAACGGATTATTTTCTTGGGTACTGAAGTGGATGACATGGTTGCCAACATTATTGTGGCTCAGCTATTATTGTTGGATTCTGAAAACCCTGAAAAAGACATTATGTTGTACATCAACAGCCCAGGTGGGGTTGTTACTTCGGGCTTAGCTATTTATGATACCATGCAGCATGTGCGTGCAGATGTTGCCACTATCTGCTTAGGGCAAGCTTGTTCCATGGGTGCTTTCCTGCTTTCAGGTGGTGCTAAAGGTAAGCGGATGTCGTTACCACATTCTCGTATTATGATTCACCAACCACTCGGTGGTGCCAGAGGGCAAGCCAGCGATATTGAAATTCAAGCTGCTGAAACGGGTCGTATTAAGCGGACTTTAAACCAGTTAATGGCTTCCCATACGGGGCAACCACTCAAGAAAATTGAGCAAGATACAGATAGAGATTATTTCATGACGGCTGAAGAAGCCTTGGCTTATGGCATGATTGATAAAGTAATTACGAAGATTGACGATACGCAATCCAACGAAAAAACAGATTAATCTAATTACCGCAAATACCCCTTTACCTTAGGGGGCAAGGGGTATTTGAACGGTTCTGTTCAATGGCTATAGAAAAACGTATAGCTTGGTCTGTTTTTAGTTTTTATACGGAGGTTTTTTAGGTGTCTAAACACGATGATTCTAGGTTGCGGTGTTCCTTCTGCGGAAAAACACAAGACCAAGTAAAAAAGCTAATTGCAGGCCCTGATGTTTACATTTGTGATGAATGTGTTGAGCTTTGTAATGAAATTCTTGAAGAAGAATTTATGGATTTAACCACGGCAGGGGCTTCTGCTACGGCTAAAAAAGAAGGGGCAACGGCGGAAGCTCAAGAGCTAACGTTGTTATCACTTCTGAAGCCGAAAGAGTTAAAAACACATTTAGATGAGCATATTATTGGGCAAGATGAAGCCAAAAAAGTGCTTTCCGTAGCGGTTTACAACCACTATAAACGAATTAATCATCGCATGATGGTGGCTCAAGAAGATAGCAAAGTGGCAGATGTTGAAATTCAGAAAAGTAACATTTTGCTAATAGGTCCTACGGGTTCTGGTAAAACGTTGTTGGCTCAAACCTTGGCGAAATTGCTGAATGTTCCATTTGCCGTGGCAGATGCTACAACCTTAACAGAAGCAGGTTACGTGGGCGATGATGTGGAGAACATCTTGTTACGGCTTTATCAATCGGCTGACTTTGATGCAGCTAAAGCCGAACGGGGCATTATTTACATTGATGAAATTGATAAAATTTCTCGTAAGTCTGAAAACCCTAGTATTACCAGAGATGTTTCGGGTGAAGGCGTTCAACAAGCGTTGCTGAAAATGATTGAAGGCACCATTGCGAATGTACCCCCGCAAGGTGGGCGTAAACATCCACATCAAGAATTTATTCAAATTAACACCAGTGGCATCCTCTTTATTTGTGGCGGTGCGTTTGATGGGCTTGAAAAAATTATTGAAGCACGGTCTAACACGGCTCAACGCTTAGGGTTTGGGTCAAAACAGAAGCCTCAGCTTTCTTATGAACGAGATATTGAAATGGCGAAGCTATTCAAATTGGTTCAGCCAGATGACTTGTTGAAATTTGGGTTGATTCCTGAATTTGTGGGTCGTATTCCTGTTACGGCGGTATTAGAACCGCTGGATGAAGCGGCGTTAATTCGTATTTTAAAAGAGCCTAAGAATGCCTTGTTCAAGCAGTATCAAGCTTTGTTGGCAATGGATAATTGCGAACTTTCGTTTGATGATGATGCGGCTATTTTAATTGCCAAAGAAGCCATTAAACGGAAAACGGGTGCTAGGGCGTTACGTTCCATTGTGGAAGAGTTGATGTTGGATTTGATGTTTGAAATTCCTTCTTTGGAACAGGTGCCTGTCGTTACCATTACCAAAGAAATGGTTCAAAAGAAGACGATTATTCCGTTTTTACGTCAAGAACAACCTGTTACCGCGGTTATTCCTACAGCGTTGCATCAACCAGAAGAATATCAACACCCTGAAAGTGCTTAATTCTGTTATTCGGTCTCAGGGTGAACAAGGTGGTCATGGCTTCTGATGATTCCGCAAAAAATTACTAGCCCTAATAATGCTACTATTAAACAGTGGGCAATGCTCAAACAAGCCAAACACCGAAAAGCCCAACAACAGGGCTTAATTGAGGGCATCAATGCACTGTTAGAGGCCCTCAAGGCAGGGGTTGAAATAGAGGCTATGCTCTACAACCCAGACCGATTTGACGGGTTGGATATCGTACTAGACCACTTGCCTGACGCTCAAAATCCGCAGTTGTTTGAAACGACGGATGCCGTTTTGGATCGCTTGGCGGATACGGCTTCTGCTCCGCCGATTGTGGCAATTTTTAATTTCCCTCAAGCTTCCTTCGTAGCGGAAGAAACGGCGTTATTTCCTACGCCTAAAGCCCCAAACAGCTTATTGCTGGTGCTGGATGGGTTGCAAGACCCTGGCAATGTAGGCACGTTAATTCGTAGTGCGGTGGCGTTTGGGTGCGAAGGCGTAGTGTTGCTTTCCCCTGCGGTGGATGTTTATAGCCCGAAGCTGATTCGAGCATCAACGGGGTTTGTTTTTCGGTTGCCTATTTTTGTGGTGCCTGCTGAAGTAGAAACCGCTCAAGCGTTGGAACTGATGAAAACGACTAGCGGGTGGGCAATTTGGTTGGCAACGGGGCATCGGTTGGTGCAAAATGTGGCTTATGGCACGATAAAATCTGTTACTGCCCCTGTTGCGTTGGTTTTAGGGTCTGAAGGAGAGGGTATTCGTCTTTCAGATGCTGAACTTGCCAGCTACAATTTGGTTCACATCCCGATGGAAGCCTCGGTAGAATCGCTCAATGTGGGATTATCGGGCGGTATGTTGCTGAGTCATTTTTATGGGTTACGGTAGGTCTTTTAAATTCCAAACCTTATGAACTTTTCGTTCTCCGTGTTTGATTAATTTCAGATTCAAAGAATTTCTTCCAAATAAGTTTCCTGCACTAATTAACCCAGTTTGGCAAACCATCGCCGCTACTTCTTCACCTGCTAGCGTGTGTTGATCAACGAAATCGAACACTTTTTGGTTGGCATAGCGTCCTCCGTGAACGTGCCAATTGTTGTCTTGTTCTGTCCCCATTCCGTGTCCAATGACCATCTTTTTAATATTCGGATGATCTTCTTGTAACCACTGAAGAGCCGTTTTTGCTTCTTCACCACGCCCCCGAATAGATATAGGTTGGATAAATGGTAACAAAGTCCCAAAAGTTTCAGGCTGTTTAGTATTCTCCAAATCTATCAATTGAATGCCTGCCAATTTTGCGTAAGACTTAAAGAAAGCGACTCGATCGGTTTGGAAATAGTCGTAAAGTTTGGCAAAATTATGTTTTGTTGTTTCATCTATTTCTGTAGTTAGCCTTGGGGAACGTGCTGGTAAAAATAGCGTCGTTTCCTCTAGTTTAATCTTATTGCCACTCACAGTCTCTATATTAGGCAAGTGCCTTCTTGCTGCTTCTGAAAATTGCTTAACAGCTTCGGGTTCAATGGTATTTTCGGGTACTTGAAAAGCAGAAAAGGGAGCTTTCCCTACATTAAACCATGCTAATACGTGGGGGTTATCCCAATGTTCGCCAATGGCTGTTGTAACAGTATCCGTCGCTACTTTCGCTACGGACTCTGTGTTTCGGCTTTTCCACCAAGCCCAACCAGTCAAGCAAAGCCCAGTAAAAGTAACTAATCCGCCTGCCACCCACACCCACGGAGAAACGTTAGATTGGGATAGAGACTCTACCTCTAGCGAATTTTCCTGATCCGATTGCTTCGTGAAGCTATCGGTTTGGTTTGGTTTGGTTTGGTTTGGTTTGGTTTGGTTTGGTTTGGTGTTAAATTGGCTGAAGGCAATGGCACGCCTTCTGAAAGACCCCCTCCGCCAACGGTAGTAGGGTAAATAGGGTTATTGAATGGAACGTTTATCGCTGACATCGTTTTAAAAATATACCTTACCCTAAAGTGTTGATACGTTATAGGCATAAAACCCAAGTAAATAGCACTTAGTGCTATTTACTTGTTTGCAATGTTACTAGAGCGAAAGCTCCCTCTATCCCCCCTCCAGAAATTCATCTATCACAAATGTCATAATATCTAGTTCATTACTATTGGCTTTAGAATCAGACTGCATAGCCTTTTTCTTCCATAATTCCCACCGAAATACAACCAAACAAAAAGCACCCAAAAGGAGTAATCCACTCAACCCATACACCCACGGAGAAACCTTCGATTGGGATTGAGACTCTACCTCTAGCGAATTTTCCTGATCCGATTGCTTCGTGAATCTATCAATTTGATTTGGTGTTAAATTGGCTGAAGGCAATGACACGCCTTCTGAAAGGCCCACTCCGCCAACGGCGGTAGGGTAAATTGAGTTATTAGGTTGAGCGGTTATTGTGGGCATCGTTTTAAAATTAGACCTTATCCTAAAATACACTGCCAGCATAAAACTCGAAAAATTTCGCTTGATGCTAGCTTACATCTAGGGATTTATGGTTGAAACTGATATACTAATAAGCACATTACTTATTTTACCCGAAAGTTACTGCCTCGTTTCACCATGCCAACCACCCCTCCCCCACCGATAGATTATTCTGCCCTGCCCCCCCACCTTCGCCCGCCTGAAGCGGTACCAACGGCGGAAGCCATGGTTCAAAAAGCAGAAGCCCTCAAAGCCCAAACTACCCCTGTAGATGCCCGCCCTGCTTGGGTGCAACTGCTAGAAACGCTACAAAATCGGTATGATGTGCATCTGCTACCGCATTTGGAAGAACTACGGGGGCGGTTAGCATGGTTTACCATTACCACGCTACTAACCAGCGTAGGCGGATGGATTGCCTGCCCGTGGGTGTTCAAGCAATTGCAAGGCGTTGCACCTAAAGGCTTACAGTTGGTACAGCTTGCCCCACTAGATGGCGTGATGCTTTCGCTAAAGTTGACGCTTTTACTGGCATTGGTGGGTAGTTTGCCTGTGGGGGGGTGGCATTTTGTTCGGTTCATCAACCCTGGGTTGAAGCCTGCGGAACGAACGTGGTTTTTAGGGGGATTGATGGCGTGTTTAGGGCTATTTGTGTTGGGCAGTGTGTTTTCTTATTTTATTTTGTTACCCACCTCGTTAGGGGTATTGTGGGAATTAAGCCCTGCAATAGCCACCAATCAGTGGAATGTGGTAGCTTATTTTAACTTTTGTTTGTTCTTAACGGCGGGCATGGGCGTGGTTTTTCAGTTACCGTTGGTTATTGGGGTGTTAGGCAAAGTGGGCGTAGTATCCTCTGCCCTGTTGTTACGGTATTGGCGAGAAAGCTTGGTGGGTTTATTGTTGATTGCTGCCTTAATTACCCCAACCCAAGACCCGTTTACGATGCTGATTGTCGGGTTGGCTTTATCTGTTTTGTATTTGGGTTCAATTGGGTTGTTACGATGGATGGAGCGTTAAAAGATTAGACCTCTTAGTTAGAAGCCACCTGCGTTTTAAGCCGAGCATACCCTGCCTTGGCTTGACGCAATAAATTACCCGTTTCAGGCGGAGCGTTTTTTAATGTTGCAGCATATTCTAAATGGTCAATACCCAATTTGTATAAATTGAGTGTCGTTGCATCTACCCCAACGGATTGTTGCCGTTTATCGCCAGTTTTTAGTAATACAACGGCTAAATTATAGCGTGCAGCCACATTAGAAGGGTCGTACTGTAAGCATTTTTGCAGATATTTAGCCGCTTCACCCAGTTTATCCGTTTGTAAGGCACCCGTTCCTACGGCGTACAGTAAATGCGGATTCGTGGGTGCTTTTTTAAGCCCTTCTAAGCCCATCGTATAGGCCTGTTGATAGTTTTTTTCTTTCAAAAATTTTTCAACTTGTAAGGCATAAACTATTCCCCATCGGGTTTCACCAGCTGAAGCTTCACCATAAACCCCGTTGGTTAAATCTGCCTTTAAGCTATACAACGTATTGATGGTATTGATATCGGTTTGAGTTAAATCCCCCGTTTGCTCAGGGCTGGTAGACCAGTACATCACATCTTGAGGGTTCGGGCTATGCCCCAATAGCCCTAAGGCATGCCCTAGTTCGTGTAAAATAGTTTGGTATAATGAAGCATTACTTAACGCTTCGCCTGTATGCGGGTTATGGGTAGCCACCGTAACATCTGAGTAAACAATGGAATTACCGATTGAACGAAACGGGCTAACCCCCAGCCTGCTATGGTCTAACCGATGTTCCCATTTAATCACAATATCCGCATTTTCTTGAGAGGTTGTTTCTACAAATTTAAGTTTACTCTTAGTCGCCGTACTCCATCGTTGCATAGCCTTATAAACTAATTGCTTGGTATTTACACTCCAATTACCAGCTTTCGTTCCGTTTGAGATATAAACCTTTAACGGCATCACAGTAACATTCCAATGAGCCACTTTACCATTTATCAACACATCCTTAACATAATGATTGCCACTTGGGATTATAGCAGCCATACTAATAGGTAAATTGATGGCTAATTGCCAAGCCATAACGCCCATTAAAACAAGGCAAGCCATATCAAACGCATTACTTTTTAACGCTTGTTTAATTTTTTTCATATAAAACCTATCCTTCCAAAACGTCAACATCATTTTTCTAAAAAAAGAGATGTTAATGGTTTCGGGAGATTCGGTTCAATTTTATAGGTTAGGTATCAAAATTGTTACGAGCTTACTGATTTCTGCTCTCATCATCTAACAAATAAGTTACTAGCATTTTAGCGGAAGTTTCAGGGTCTGCCTCAACAATCCGAATAATTGATTGCCGCATGTATTCCACTTCAGGGGTGGTATCACCCCCAATATCAGGCAATTTCAGGTCTTCCTTACGAATAGATCCAATTTGAATGAGTCTGCCCTGTTGATCAAAAACAGGTTCGTTATTAGGGGGGAGTAGGTAGCCGTGTTCATCTGCTTCTAACGTGTCATGGTCAATTTCATTCCCGTTGGAATCAAACATCACGCTAGGTAATGAAATAACCGTGCCTTCCTGCTGTGGCTGGCTATTATTACTGCTGTACCGATTAGTATCAATCAACAATTCTGCTTGAGCTTGAGGTAAGGGCTTGCTGAAAATACGGAGCAGTACCAATAAGGCACCGCCGCCTAACAGTAGTAGCAACAGGCCATAACCCACTTGTAAAATTAGTTCTTGTTGTTGTGATTCTTTCAAGCTGGAAAGTAAAGCCTGCTGTTTTTGGCTAGGCGGTTCACTAAATTGAAACCCCTTCACATCGACGGAATCGCCCCGTTCAGGGTTTAAGCCCGCTGCGTTGGTAATGGATTCTTTCAGTTCTTTGGTTTCATCTGTCGTGAGTATTTTATTTAACACCACGGCAATGGTTAAGCGTTGCAGTGTGCCTGAAGCATAAATCACTTCTTTATCTTCTTCGGAATGAGCAAAATTGGTGGTTTCTTTTTTAGATTTATATTGCTTGCCATCGCCGCCCCCTTCTTCCTTTTTCTCCGCTTGATAGCTGGGTGCAGTGTTGGTTTCTGCCCCAATTTTACCGCCTTCCGCTTTTTTAGTGCCAGAATATTCTTCGCTTTGAAGTTGTTGCGAAACAACCAGCCCACTAGCAGTTTTTTCATCTTTAATAACAGGCGTTACGGAATGGGTTTTGGCTCTGCTTTGGTCAAAATTAAGGTCTGCACTAACGGAAACAACGGCATTATCTTTGCCTACAATGGGTTCTAGCAGGGAAAGCACTTTTTTACGCACATCACCTTCTAGTTTCTGTTGTTTACTTTCACGGGTTTGCCCAACGCCTCCGCCCCCACCTTGTGGCGAATCATCTAGCGTGTTGCCTTGGTTATCAGAAATAACCACGTTTTCTGGGGCTAGTTTAGGCACGGAATGTGCCACTAAGTTTTTAATCGTGCTGATTTGTTTTTCTTTAAGCCTAAACCCAGGGTCTACAATAAGCATAACAGAAGCTTGAATGGGGTCTTCGTTTTCACTGAAAACGCTTTCTTCAGGTTGAGCAATCATTACTTTCGCATTGCGAATACCTTGAATGGAAGTAAGCGTTGCCCCAATAGAATCCGTATTAAATTTTTTCAGCCATTCTTTTTGCACATCTCCCTGCAAAACAGGAGGGATTTTTGCCAAGCTAACGGGTTCGCTGCTGGTTAGTTCACTGGCGGTTTCTAATACTAATTCGTTTTTTACTTCGTGGGGAACTAAAATGGTCGTACCGCCATCAGACAATTTATAGGGTTTATTGAGTTCTTTTAGCTTGCTAACCGTCGCCGCCGCATCGGGAATGGAGAGGTTGGAATACAGCACATCGTACTGGTCTGTTGCTTTGTTTACCAAAAAACCTAAAGAAAACAGCATCGCCATCAAAATGGTACCAAAAAGCACCTTCTGCGTTAAGCTCATGGAATTGATTCGGTTGGTTGCTTGAGCAACAATACCATTACCCCCAATGGTATTGTTATTGGCGGGTGGTGTGGGCGTTGGGGTTGTAAGTGGTGCGGGGCTAGCCATCATCACGAATGAACAATTCCTGTCTAAATAAAACGAAGAGGGTACGGTTTACAAATAAAGCCAGAGGTTAAATTTGCATTCTGGAAACTTCTTGATACGCCATCACCATTTTATTGCGAACTTGGGTGGCTAACTGCAGTGAAAGTTCCGCTTTGTTGACGGCTAGCATCACTTGGTGAACGGGGGTATCGCCACCAGCGGCGTAATCTTGAATGGCAGAATGAGCGTCTTGCTGAAGTTGGTTCACTCGTTGCAATTCTTCCTTCAACGATTGCCCGAAATCTAACCCATTGGCGTTTAAAGCGGGTTCTATGGTGGGTGTTTTATTATCGGTACCAGCTACTTCAAAGGCGGTATTGGTTAGTTGTTTCTCGGTATCAAATAGTTCTTTGGCTTTTTGAAAACCCGTTAAATTATCAACGGCTAGTTTGGTTATATCGGCAGCGTTACCGCCTAAAGAAGGTAAATTTAACGTCATTTCTTGATTCTCTTTCTCTCTCTCGCTCTTTCCAATGGGTGGAGGTACGGTATTAGTGTGTATTCTACCCAATTATTGAAAGTACCGTGGTGTTTCAGTAAAAAATACACTAAAACACTGATAAGTAGACTGTCTATCTTCTATAGCATCAACGGTTTTAATGAGAATTTCCTCCACCATAAGATGGAAATTTACCATTTCTCCTTAACACCTGACGTTTTTTGATGAATGCAGAAAATTATTGCTTCGGGCTAGGGCTTCATGGGGGGTGGTATTTGACCACCCCCCACCACCCCCCCCGCAAAATCAAGGGGGCTCCACGCCCCCTTAATAAACCCCTCTCAAGGGTTGATTGGTTTACACGCACGTTGAAAATAGGCTTGAGCGGAAGCTAGAGGCTTCCTAATTGCTCTGCTTCGCTACGCTCGCACCAGCCTATCTCCAACTGCCTGCGGTTTGAAACTAAAAAAGTTAATAAATGCAAGTCATCCTGACTGTTTTAATTTTTGATATTGTTTTTTATGAGATGGTATAAGCTATTCCCCCTTACGGTTTGTAACAATGTAACGGCATTCACGCACCACTACGTTTTTTCTTGTTTTTCAGCTGGAAGTGTACTACCATAAGAAGAGGTAAGGTCTCTTCTGCTATTCCCCTCTCAGAAAGTGTGGTTATAATGCAACGCTTGGAACTTAGTGGCTGGTTAGGTTTACTGATTATTATTGCTTCCAGCTTGGCGGTTCTATTTTTAGTACTTATTTTGCCTAGTATGGTAGCTACTGCATTGTGGAATGCCGTGGTTTACGAAACGTTGGGGGGGCCTATTATGGGGCTTCAACAAGGCTTTTTATTGTGGGCATTGGTTTGCGTGGTGCTTTATGGTATTTTTCGTCCGTCTATTCAAGTTGTGTTGGATGAAGCCGATTTAGCTAATATGGACGATGTTGACTTTAAGTTCCGTTCAAAAAAAACACCTTCCACTACGGAACAAAAACAAAAAAAAGAAGTTGCCACGTTAAAAAAACGAAGCGAAAAAGACCCTCACCCTGCAGGTGAAAACGAGCGGTTTTCGCATCGTTCAGCCAATAATGCGGTAAAAGAAAAAACACCCGCACCTTCCGCCCACTGGTTGAAGTGGCGGAAACAACAAGCTGAAGCCCTTCAATTGGCTGCTGAAGCAAAACTTCAAGCCAAGAAACTGGCAGAACAAAAAGCGGAAGAAGAAGCGACAACAAAACTTTAGAATACAGGTATTGAAGATTGAATGATAACCAACTGGCTGGTTTATAACAATAAAAAACAAAAATCTACAAAACAATGGATGATGACGATCTTCGCTTTGTTGTTTGTTTTTGTAGGAACCGTGGTTTGGACTGGTTTTTCACCTGTGATTTCCATAGCGGAACCCATGAAGGTGGTTAGCCCTGCGGTGGCTAAAAAATTGAGCCAATCGCCGTTACTATTAGAAGAACAACGGCTGGTTGCCTTGTACAAAGAACGTTCACCTGCTGTTGTAAACATTACTGCTATTAGTGCGGGGGTTACCTCTTTAACCGAAGGCGTTAAACAGGGCATGGGATCTGGTGTTATCATTCATCCGCAAGGGTATTTATTAACCAACGCCCATGTAGTTGCAGGTGGTTCGGTATTGGAAGTTTATCTGCAAGGCGAAGAAGACCCCTATATAGCCAAAATAATTGGTATTGATGCGACCATTGATATTGCCGTACTAAAAATAACGTCTAAAAAGCCGTCTCAACTGTTCCCCACCGTACCAGTGGGTAATTCTGATTCGCTTCAAATTGGGCAATGGGTGCTGGCTATTGGCAACCCATTTGGCTTAGAAGGCACCCTAACAACGGGGGTTGTTTCTATGCTGGGCAGAAGGCTCCCCTCCCAAGAAGGCAGAGTAATGGAAGGCATTATTCAAACCGATGCCGCTATTAACCCTGGTAATTCAGGTGGGGCGTTATTGAATACGCAAGGAGAACTTATCGGTATTAATACCGCTATTTTTTCACCGTCAGGGGCTTCTAATGGCATTAGCTTTGCCGTACCAGCCAATAAAGCTATGCGAGTTGCCAATGATTTAATTCGGTTTGGTAAAATTCAACGAGCCTACTTGGGCGTTCAACTAGGTATTGAAGTAACCCCACGGGTTTCGCGTATTCTGGGGTTAAATACTAAGAATGGGGTTATGTTAGCCAACGTTCTACCTAATTCCCCCGCAGCGAAGGCGGGTTTACAAGGGGGAAATCAAACCATCCCAACGGAAGAAAAAAATATACCGTTGTTGGTGGGGGGCGATGTGATTACCGCCGTGGATGGGGTTCCCATTAAAACAGCTGATACGTTATTAAATGCTGTGGAAGCCAAGCAACCTAATCAACCGATTACCTTAACGGTAGTGCCTAGAGGAATGCAACCAGCCAAACAGATGAAAATTATACTAGAGGCGTTGAAGTAAGCAAAAAACGATTTTTGGGTTATTGTTCAGCGTCGGTGGTGGTGGTTGATTCTGTTGGGTGTGTTGCGGGGGATAACACGCCAATTAAGGTTGTGGCTTCTTCATTATCTTCTTCAGCTTCAAATAATTCTGGGGAAAGGTAAGCTCTCAGTTTGCCTAACTGTTCTAAGGTTCCCAAGCAAACAAGCGTATCAAACGGAGCAAGCGTTAGAGTAGGGGTTGCTTCTTTCCAATCCGCATTAATGGCACAAATAACGCCAACCACATTGGCTCCTGTTTTTTCCCGAATACCCGAATTGCCTAAGGTATGGTTTACAAAAGGAGATTTCGGGGAAACCCGTAACCATTCTAACTGTAAATTCCCTAATAAAATGAGTTGTCTATTGTGTTGTAAGCGTTCTAAACTTGTAATTTCGTGGTATTGTGTTTCAAATTCTTCCCGCAATACGCCGCTCATAAAGTTGGCTTCCGTTAACGATACTTTTAAAATGGCCAGGGCATGTTGCACAAACCGAATACCCGTTTCTAGTTCATCATAAATAATTAAATCTGCCCCTGCATCATATAAAGGCAGAATGGTTGCTTCAAACTTTGTTCTTGCCATGATGTTTATTTCAGGATTAAGTAGCTTGGCTTGCAGAATAATTTCTTCGCAAGCATGGGCATTGGGTAAGGTAATAATCAGCAATTGGGTGTTCATAATACCCGCAGATTTTAGCAACTCAGGCTCGGCTGCATCGCCATATAAAACAGGAATGCCTTCCGTTTGTAAGCTTTTAACCGTTGAAGGGTTTAGTTCAATAATATGATAAGGAATATTTTCCATTTGTAAGGCTTTGGCTACTTGTTGCCCAACAGGCCCGTACCCCACTAAAATAACGCTATCGTTGGTGTGGGTGCTCATAATTTTATTATTCAGCCCGTGGGTTTTCATCATTTCGGCACCGTCTAGTTTACCTGTTAGTTTTTTGATGAATGAGGCCAGCGGCCCTAGTAATAAGCTAACCACTAATGGCGTTAAAAACATGGATAAAATAATGGCATTAATGATGGGGGCATCCCACTGGTGAAGCCATGCCTCAATACGAGGAGCCCCTTGAACGGTTTTCTGCAAACTATGCATCACCATGAAAGACAATTCGCCTACTTGGAAAATACAGGCACTGGCTAGTAGGGAACTATGCCAAGAAAAGCTGGTAATTCGAAAGGCAAGCAGAGACATGACGGTTTTAACGCTTAAAATCATCAGCAATAAACAGCCAACAGACATAAAATTACTTTGAATAAAGGGCAGATTTAACAACCCTCCCAATGAAATAAAGAACAGTGATGCAAACACATCTCTAAACGGACGAGTATCGCTGATAACCTGCTTGCAATAAATACTACCACTCAAAGCGATACCTGCAACAAAAGCCCCCGCTTCTGGGGAAAGCCCTAGGTAAGCCGTTAGAAATGACATACCAACCCCTAAACTAAAAACGGAAATAGTAAATAATTCTCGGTTACCCGTATGGGCTAATTTATCCATTAAAAAAGGGATAACCCTTGTACTTAGCATAATGGTTAAACCTAACATCCCGAAGGCCTTAACAATCCCTAAAGCAAAAACAGGGAAATTAAACGTACCGTGCTTCATCACTTCGCCTAATAGCGGAATAAACGTTAATAGCGGAATGACCGCCATATCCTGCACAATAAGGGTGCCTAGGGTTAAACGCCCCATGCTGGAATCTTTTTCGCCTTTTTCTTCGATGCTTTTCATCACTAAAGCCGTTGAACTGAGCGATAAAACGCCCCCTAATACAAATGCCACAATGGTTGGGGCTTTAAATAGCATCAATAAGCCAGCAAAGGCTAGCGTGGTTAACACTAATTGCCCTACCCCACCTAATAAGTTAGCCAGTTTCATTTTTCTTATTTTAGCAGGAGATAGTTCTAAGCCCACCATAAAAAGCAGGAAGATAATGCCTAGTTCTGCCATATTACTAATGGTTTCAACATCGGCAATCAACTTAAACCCAAAAGGGCCTAGTAATACCCCTGTAACCATAAAGCCTAAAACAACAGGTAATTTACATTTATTGAAAATAAACGAAACAGCGGTGGCACTAATAAGGGCCAAGGCACAATTAACATCTAACATGGGATAGCACAATACTTTCCTAAATCAATGGAATCTAGTAGTAAGAGGAAGGGCAACGAAAATCGCCTTCTTTACTAGATTACGGAAGATTGAGGATGAAAGTACAATCTACTAGTTAAAAATACAGTATTTGTAGTTGTTTTATTAAACCCGTGGTTTAACTAAGCCATGCAGGGATTCTATCGTTTTGAGCCAAATAGGCTAGGCTTTCTCGTTCTACCAATAAGCCATGCTGCCCATTTTCAACCAATACCATGGCTGGCCGACCAATACGGTTATAGTTGGAAGACATGGCATGGTTGTAAGCCCCTGTGCCAAATATCAATAAGGTATCGTTGGGTTCTAAGGTAGGGCAATCAAACGCCCGAAGCAGCACATCGCCACTTTCGCAATATTTCCCAACCACTCTGACCGTTTCGGTATTGGCTTGCGTTAATTTATTGGCTACTACAGCTGAATAAACGGCTTGATATAGTGCAGGGCGGATATTATCCCCCATACCCCCATCCACACTGATAAACGGCGTTACGCCTTCCACCACTTTTCTGCCACCCACGGTATAAAGCGTTAAGCCTGCTCTAGCAATTAAGCTTCTACCGGGTTCTACAAAAATCCTTGGTAGTGGGTAGTTCAACGCTTCTGCTTTGGCTTGAACGGTCGTTGCCAATTGTTTCATCAATACTTCTATGGGTTGCGGATCGTCTTCCGTTGTGTAAGCAATGCCTAAACCACCACCTAAGTCTAAATCTTCAAAGGTTACACCAAATTCAGACCGCACTTCATTGGCTAAGGTTAAGAAAATATCCACCAAGCCTTCATAGGCTTTCAATTCAAAAATTTGAGACCCAATATGCCCGTGAATCCCCTTTAAGCAGAGGGTTTCAGCGTGGTTGTTTACAATATCAGCAATCGCTTTTTTTACTTGATGCAGGGGGAAGCCAAATTTACTATCATTTTGACCCGTTTTAATATATTCATGCGTGTGGCATTCAATACCAGGGGCTACCCGTAGTAGAATGTTGGCTATTTTCCCTAGGCGTTTGGCCACCGTGGCTAGCCTGCCAATTTCATCGAAGTTATCGACTATAATGCGTTCAACGCCATAATTGAGTGCCATTTCCAACTCAGTAACGGATTTATTATTCCCATTGAAAACAATGTTATTGGCGGGGAAATTGGCTTGCATGGCGGTATACAGTTCACCCGCAGAAACAACATCTAAGCCAATACCTTCTTGAGCCATCAATTTGCAAAGCCCAACGTTTAAGTTGGCTTTACAAGCATATACAACCAAGATTTTGGCAGCATAAGTGGTTTCCAACGTTTGTTTATAGGCTCTGGCGGCTTCACGAATGGTTTGTCCATCCAGCACATAAAGAGGCGTGCCATAAGTGGCAATTAAATCAGCAATTGAAACGCCACCCACACTGGGCTGACCGTTTTCTACGCGATAACTAGCGGGTACAATCAAAGTGTTTTCATAAGGGGTTACGGCATTTTTTTCAAGGGTTGCAAGCATCATCATTGGGGCGGTTTTATCCTTTTAACGTATTTAATCTACAACAATTATTGGAATTACTTTAACATTAAGACGTTTTTAGCTCAAGCCCCCTAGCCATAGCCGTTAAAATTTGGTACGCTAATACCTATCAATTTATTTGTCAACCTCTCCACAAAATGCTATTATCGCTGAAGGGAAAAAGAAGTTATGATGATGAATGCTCATCCTTCCGTTTATAACTTAGAAGAACAAGCACACCAGTACGCTTTAAGCCAGTATCAACAAGCCCAAGCGGTAACAGGGTTATCTCAACCCGCCCAGCCGCAAAATCAAGGTTCTAGCAATTTAAACGCTATTGTAGAAGCTATTTCTAACTCCAAGGAACATATTCTAAATGAAGTTTCTCGGTTGCTAGATGATAAACTTTCTGGGTTAGATGAGGTTGTCGTAGAATTGATTCGGAGCAAAGCTGAAAATGATTCGTTGCGTCAAAAATTGGCAACCACCACCAAAGAGCGTGAAGCCTTGAAGGTGGAGTTAGCAAGCTTTAAACCCTTCCAATTTGGGTTGTACAAGAAAGAAGCCACGAGACGCTAGTACCCCCCTTTTATCTTTTCATTGAATCCATTATTTTTAAGGGACGACCTCTAATAGGTCGTCCCTTAATTTTACATACCACTTCATGCCCACTAAACGATTAAATAGCGTCAGAGGCATCTCCTATGTTTGTCTAAGGGGGTTCTTCAAGTTCGTTCAGAATGACACAACACGCTATTTAATCGTTTAATTGGTAAGAGTTGGTATTGAAAACCCCTACTAGCGTTCACCTAATAACCGTTTCAATTCTTCAGGACGAGTGGATTTGGTCATCGCATCTTCTCGAGCAATTTTACGGTCGCACAACAACTGATACAAGGTATTCTCCATCGTCGTCATACCCAAAGAAGCACCCGTTTGAATAGAAGAATACATCTGAGGCGTCTTCCCTTCCCGAATTAAGTTAGCAATAGCCGAATTGGTTACCATAATTTCCTGAGCCATTACCCGCCCCGTAGGTTCGCCCAATTCATTCAATCTTGGTAACAA